>NZ_JAOCGL010000012.1:0-59845 GCF_029842485.1 Stenotrophomonas sp. GD03777 | reverse complement strand
GCATCGAACTGGCCATCGGCGAATCGCTGGCCAACTTCACTGGCCGCACCCGTCCGGCGATCACCGTCAATGGATCGCTGCCGGCACCGATCCTGCGCTGGCGCGAAGGCCAGACCGTGGACCTGTTCGTGCGCAACACCCTGGAACGCCACCCGACCTCGATCCATTGGCACGGCATCCTGCTGCCTGCGAACATGGACGGTGTGCCGGGACTGAGCTTCAATGGCATCGGCCCCGGTGAGACCTACCACTACCACTTCGAACTGAAGCAGTCGGGTACCTACTGGTACCACAGCCACTCGATGTTCCAGGAGCAGGCCGGCCTGTACGGAGCGCTGATCATCGACCCGGCCGAGCCGGCGCCCTACCACCACGACCGCGAGCACGTGATCCTGCTGTCCGACTGGACCGACATGGACCCCGGCGCGCTGTTCCGGCGCATGAAGAAGCTCGCCGAGCATGACAACTACTACAAGCGCACCCTGCCCGACTTCCTGCGTGACGTGAAGCGCGACGGTTGGTCGGCCGCGTTGTCCGACCGTGGCATGTGGGGGCGGATGCGGATGACGCCCACCGACATCTCCGACATCAATGCGCACACCTACACCTACCTGATGAATGGCACCGCGCCGGCCGGCAACTGGACCGGGCTGTTCCGCAGCGGCGAGAAAGTGCTGCTGCGCTTCATCAACGGCGCCTCGATGACCTACTTCGACGTGCGCATTCCCGGCCTGAAAATGACCGTGGTCGCCGCCGACGGCCAGTACATCCATCCGGTCAGCATCGACGAGTTCCGCATCGCGCCGGCCGAAACCTACGACGTGCTGGTGGAACCGACCGGGCAGGATGCGTTCACCATCTTCTGCCAGGACATGGGCCGTACCGGCTTTGCCGCCGGAACGCTGGCAGTCCGCCATGGCCTGCAGGCACCGATTCCCGCGCGCGACCCACGCCCGTTGCTGACGATGAGCGACATGGGGCACGACATGGGTAGTGGTGGCCATGGTGGCCACGACATGGCCGCGATGAAGGGCATGGAAGGCGGCTGCGGCGCCAGCATGGGCCACGGTGCGCACGGCGGTAGCGATGCCGCCAGCAAGGCACCGAAGCACCCGGCCAGTGAGCGCAACAACCCGCTGGTGGACATGCAGAGCTCGGCCACCGAACCGAAGCTGGACGATCCCGGCATCGGCCTGCGCGACAACGGTCGCCAGGTACTCACCTACGGCGCGATGCGCAGCCTGTTCGAGGACCCCGATGGCCGCGAGCCGAGCCGCGAGATCGAGCTGCACCTGACCGGCCACATGGAGAAGTTCTCCTGGTCATTCGATGGCATTCCGTTCGCCAGCGCCGAGCCGCTGCGACTGAACTACGGCGAGCGCATGCGCATAGTATTGGTCAACGACACCATGATGCAGCACCCGATCCACCTGCACGGCGTGTGGAGTGATCTGGAGAACGCGCAGGGCGAATTCCAGCTGCGCAAGCACACCATCGACATGCCACCCGGCACCCGCCGCAGTTACCGCGTGCGTGCCGATGCGCTCGGTCGCTGGGCCTACCACTGCCATCTGCTGTACCACATGGAAGCGGGCATGATGCGCGAAGTGAGGATCGAAGAATGAGCCGCTCACTGCTTTCCCCCAGCCTGCTGGCCCTGGGCCTGGCCACCGCATTGCCGGTGTTCGCGCAGTCGCATCCCGGGCATGACATGGGCACGATGGACCCGCCGCCGAAGACCGCGAAGACCCCGGCCGAACCGGTCGATCACTCGAAGATGGATCATTCGAAGATGAACATGGGTGCGGCGGGTCAGGCCGGCATGGACCACTCCACGATGGACCACTCGAAGATGGACCATGGCGCGATGCAGCCAGCGGCGATGGACCATTCCACGATGGATCACGCCGCCATGGGTCACGGCACGCCCGCACCGATCGAACCGCGCGAGCCGATCCCGGTTCCCACCGATGCCGACCGCGCTGCCGCCTTCCCTCCGATCGCGCATGGTGCGATGGAGCATGCACCACAGATCAACAGCCTGCTGCTGATCGATCGCCTCGAACACTGGGACGGCAAGAACAGCACCGGCCAGGCCTGGGAGGCCACCGGCTGGATCGGTGGCAACATCAACCGCCTGTGGTTGCGCACCGATGGCGAACGCAGCCGCGGCAGCACGGAATCGTCGTCACTGGAAGCACTGTATGGTCGCAGCGTATCGCCGTGGTGGGACGTGCTGATCGGCGTGCGCCAGGACTTCCGGCCGGCCGACTCGCGCACCTGGGCGGCCATCGGCATCCAGGGCCTGGCGCCGTACAAGTTCGAAAGCTCGGCGACGCTGTACATGGGTTCCGGTGGTCAGGTGCTGGCCAAGGCCGAGGTCGAGTACGACGTGCTGCTGACCAACCGCCTGATCCTGCAGCCGCTGCTGGAAGCCACCGTCGCAGCCAAGGATGAGCCGGAGTACGGCATCGGTCGCGGACTGAACAAGGTTGAAGCCGGGCTGCGCCTGCGTTATGAGTTCAGCCGTCGTTTCGCGCCGTACATCGGCATCAGCCACGAGCGCACGTTTGGCGACACCGCCGATCATGCTGGCGACCACGCACGCGACACTCGCTGGGTGGCGGGCGTGCGCATGTGGTTCTGAGCAGCGGTTCGTGAGCATTGGCCAGCCCCGGCAGCCGCCGGGGCCGGCTACACTGCGCCACGTTCCAATGCAGGCTCCGCCATGTCGCTGCAGATCCGCCGCGCCACCCTTGCCGATATCGACGCCCTGTCGGCCATCGCGATTGCCACCTACAACGAAACCTGGGGCGACTCGTACCCGGCGCAGGAGCTGCAGGATTTCCTGCAGGCGCACTACAGCAGCGAACCGCAGCGCGCCGAACTGTCCGACCCGCGCAGCGCGATCTGGCTGCTGGTGGACGGCAACAACGTGGTCGGCTACCTGGCTGCTGGTGCCAACACCCTGCCGCATGCCGAGGCCCGCGAAGGCGACATCGAACTGAAGCGGTTCTACATCCTGGCCGCACACCAGAACGGCGGCCATGGTGCACGCCTGATGGACGCGTTCATGGCCTGGCTGGACCAACCGCACCGCCGCACCCTGTGGGTGGGCGTCTGGGAGGAGAACTTCGGCGCGCAGCGCTTCTACGCGCGCTATGGCTGCAGCAAGGTCGGCGAGTACGACTTCATCGTCGGGGATACGCGCGACCGCGAGTTCATCCTGCGGCGGACGTGATCACGCGCTCCATGTAGAGTCGAGCTTGCTCGACTATAGGCGGCAACATCCAGTCGAGCATGGCTCGACGCTACAACTAGAAATCGAACAACTCAGACAGGAAGCTGTCCTTTTTCTTTTTCTTGTATCCGTGGCCCCGGTTGTCCTCGTAGCGCTGGCCCAAGTGGCGGGTATCACGATGCATCACCGGCGGCGGCGTGGTCGCCGGCTGCGCCTGCACAGGTGCCGGCGGCGGCAGCGCAGCGCCGGCGCGTTCGATGATCTTGTCCAGCTCGCCACGGTCCAGCCACACGCCACGGCAGCCGGGGCAGTAATCGATCTCGATGCCATGGCGCTCGGCCATCTGCAGGGTCTGGGTCTTGCACACGGGGCACAGCATGGGCATGGCTCCTGAAGGTCTGGCAACGACTCTACCTGCCCACCGATGACTGTGCGGCAACACATGACCGATGGCACACAGACTTCCGGCGCGTGCCAGCGTCCCGGCCGCCTTCCACACTCCACGCTGGTTCCGCAGGGAGTGCGTGCATGACCGTCCTGTCCCGCCTGCCCAACGCCGCGCGCCTGCTGCTGGTGCTGCTCGGCGTCGGCGTTGGCCTGAATCTGCGCGATGTCGCTGCGGCCGCAGGCGCGCCGATTCCCGCCTTGCCTATGCCCTACGGCGGCAGCCTGCTGGACAACGCACTGGCCGTCCTGCTGGCGCTGCTCCTGGCCGCACTGCTGCGCCCGCGTGGGGTGGGCCTGATGGCCAGCCTGGGGCTGCACGGGAACGACTGGCGCGGCCCGTTTTGGGTGCTGCTGGCCAGCCTGCCCTGCTGGCTGGGCCTGGCGGTGCTGGGCACGCCCAACACCGCACTGACCGCACTCGATGCGACGATGCTCGCCGTGCTGTTCCCACTGGCCGAAGAAGTGCTGTTCCGTGGCCTCGGCTTCGTGCTGCTGGTGAAGCTCATGCGTGGCCCATGGTCCCTGCTTGCGCTGCCGCAGGCGCTGCTGTTCGGTTGGGTGCACTGGCTGGGCTTCGGCGGCTTCGACGGCGGCGGCACTGCCCTGTTCGTCGGCGCGGTCATCGCACTGGGCGGCTTCATCTTCGCTTGGCTTGACCATCTGGACGGCGACACCCTGTGGTGCGGCCTGGTGCTGCATGTATCGATGAACATGGCGTGGAACGTGTTCAACCTCGACGACGCCGTCGCGCTGGGCTGGCAGGCCACCAGCCTGCGTATCGGCGCCGCGCTGCTGGCGGTGGCGGTGCTGGCCTGGCAGGTACGCCAGCGACGCCCGCGCCTGCTGTAACGCTCACTTAGCCTGCCGTGCACGCCGGGATCACCCCCGGCTTGCGCATACTTGCGCGCCTTTTCATTGCTGCTTTCCGGAGCTGTAGCGCCATGTTGCTGTCCAAGCGCCACGTTGAACCCCGCGTCCTGCTGATCGAGGACGCAGAGGAAACCCGCGAGCTGAGCCGTCTTGCGCTGGAAAGCCAGGCCTGCCACGTGGTGGGCGTGAGCTCTGCCGAAGCAGCATTGGGCCTGCTGGCCGCAGGTGAGCGTTTCGACCTGCTGTTCACCGACGTCAACCTGGGCCCGATCAGCGGCATTGAAGCTGCCAACCGGGTCCGCGGCCTGTATCCCCAGCTGCCGATCCTGGTGACGTCGGGCATGGACCAGCACCAGGTGCTGCCGCAGCTGCGCGACGGCATTCATTTCCTGCCCAAGCCCTACAACATGAGCGAGCTGCTCGACGCCATCCGCCTGTGCTTCCGGCACGCCGATGTGGGCGTATTGATCGGGCCGGATGCGCAGGCAGCGTGAGGCGTTGATCCACACATGGCGTGGATCTACCGGGTTCTTGCAGTAGATCGACGCCATGCGTGGATGGCGCCCACCTTCAACCGCTGCTGTACGGTCCGGTACCCGGGAACACCTTCAGCAGCGCGCGGGTGATCATGTCCGGATACACGGTGAAGTGGTCCTCGTCGTCGATCACCATGTTCTCCACCTTCAACGAATGCCCGCTGGCGCGCAGCTGCTCGGCGAACTCGGCGTTGTGGCGCAGCATGTCGTTGCGGGTGAAATAGCGCGGCTCCGGCTTCACCGTTTCGAAGCTGCCGATCGACAGCACCACCGTGGTCGGCTGCGTGGGCGCCTTGGCCTCGGCCTGCATGCGCGGCACCCGATGGTTGTCGAACCACAGCGACGGGCTTGACAGGATGTAGCTGTGGAACATGTCCGGGCGCGTGGTCAGCACGTAGGCGCCAAACAGGCCGCCATAGGAATGACCGGCATAGGCGCGCCGCGACGGATCGGTGCGGTAGCGTGCATCGATCATCGGCAGTACGCGCTCGGCGAGGAAATCGCGGTAATGTGCCGCGCCGCCGTAGCTGACGTCGTCGCTGTAGTCACGCGGATCGGTGCGCATCGGATCGCTGGGCGTGTAATCGCGCGAGCGGCTCTGCTTGGACGTCAGGCCTTCCTGCGGCGGCAGCCCGACCAGGATGAAATCCTCGATGTTGACGCCCTTCTGCCCCACCATGTTGCGCACGCTGCGCACCAGCGGGAAGCTGTACAGCGCGTCGGTCACATACAGCACCGGGTAGCGTTTCTCCGGATGCGCAGCGTAGTCAGCCGGCAGCGCTACCCAGATCGGGTAATCGCGGCCCACCGGATCGTGCACGCGCAGCGCATCGGTATCCGGCAGCACCACACCCGACACAGCGGCGGCCGGGCTCTCCTTCGCTTCACTCTGCGCTGCCGGCGGCGCCACCGACATCGCACAGCCACTCACGGCCAGGCAGGCCGCCACACTCCATCCACGCACACGCTGCATCCACACTCTCCCGTTGCGGGCGGCGCACCGCATGGCACCGCTGCCGCATCCTTGCATGGCGTGCAGCCCGGTGCCAGTGCGGTCAGGGCGAGGCCGGCGGCGCCGGGAACAGTGTGCGCAGCGCCTGCAGTGCGGCCGGATGATAGATCGTAGCGTGGGTTTCTTCCGGCAACGGCAGGTACTTCACCAGCGGCGACGGCGAAGCCTGCTGCAGCAACTCGGCCAGTCGTGCAGTGGATGCGGCCAGCTCCGGCTGCCCACTGCTGGCCAGGAATACGCGCGGCTGCGCACGCGTCACCGCCGGCAGCTGTTTGGCTGCGCCGGCCAGCATTGCGCCACGGTTCCACCACAGGCTGGGGTCCAGCGCGATGTAGCTGTTGAACAGCGTCGGCTCCTGCAGCAGCGTCTCGACCACGAACAGGCCAGCCAGCGACTCGCCGATCAACGCGCGCTCGTCGGTAGTCGGGTAGCGCTGGCGCACCTGCGGCATCAGTTCATCGCGCAGGAACGTGCGGTAGGCCGCCGAGCCACCAATGCGTGGCGCGATCTTCTGGTCCTGCGGGTCGTTGCTGGGGCCGGTCATGTCGCGGCGGCGCTCGGTGTTCTCGATGCCGACCAGCAGGAACGGGCGCATGCTGCCGTTGCCGGTCAGCACCTGCACCAGCCCAGCCACATGCAGGAAGTCCTCGCCGATGCCGCCGTCGGGCATGTAGAGCACCGGCAGCGGCGCTTTCGGATCCAAGCCCCATGGCTGCGGGCGGTAGACGTTAATGCGGCGGGTTTCGCCCAGCGCCTTCGATTCGATGGTGAAGGTCTCGCCGATGACCAGAGGCAAGGCGGCAGCGGGCGGCGCGGTTTCTGCAGCCATCAGCGGCGCGGCGGAGACAGCGGACAACAACAGCGACAGCACGATCAGACGCATGGGGCGGTCCATATTGGGAAAGCGCTGAGCATAGACCGCCGGAGGCACTGTCGTTCGCGGCACTTTGCCGATCGACCGGAACTGGAGCACCATGGAGTCGGTGATGGTCATGCAACGCGCACCATGGCTCACGGACTGGTCACCGCCACGCTCATATCCACAAGGAGGTTCCCATGTTGAGTGTATTGATCGCCACCGCCCTTGCCGCCACCTCACCTCAGGCCAGCAGCACTCCGCCAGCATCCGCAGCATATGCGGACTGCCTGCTCGCCCACCTCCAACCGGGATTGTCCGACCACGCGATCCCGCTGCTGCAGCAGGCCTGCGTCGCGAAGCATCCGGAGAGCTACGTCGCATATTCAGAACTGGAACGCCGGATCAGCGCGCAGCGCCGGGCTGACTTTGACGCGGCTCAAGCGGAAGCCGTGCGTTCCGCGAATGCGGCAGCGACGGCTGCACAAGAAGCTGCCGACGCGGCGGCCGCGAAAGCCAAGGGAATGCGGACGAAGTAGAGGCCCTGGACCAGGCAACAAAGAAGGCACCGCATTGCGATGCCTTTCTGAATGACCTGGGTCATGGGATGCAATGGTGGGCCGCGAAGGATTCGAACCTTCGACCAAAAGATTAAGAGTAACTGGGTAATTTCATTACTTTCAATGGGTTACGCCGCCACTCGTTCCACTTCAATCTTTAAGGCGGGCGCTTGTAAGCCTTGAGCCACAACGGGCGCAGGAATTTTGCGGAACGGATTTCCTCCCCCTCCAGTTGCCTCAACAAGGCCTACCCCATCCCCCCGAATGACGGATCCTGGTCGGCCTTGGCCAGCCGGTTGCCCCGGACCCTCTCCTGCCATTCCAGAATCTTGGCGACGTCCCGACGCCCCCCTGCCGTGACCGATGACCCAATGCCGGAAGTGGCTGAGGTGGGCCACGATCGCACCGTCATCAACCTCAAGAGCGAATGGTTGGACACCTGGCTCAACTCCCGACCCTAAACATATGGATGAACTGCAAATGGCGATGGACGATCCGCAGCGCCCCTACTACGAACACGCGTTTGAACAGGCCGCGTAAGAAAGCAAAAAGCCCTGCAATGCAGGGCCTGTTGCAACCCAAAATCGGTGTTGACTGGCGCGGCTACTGCCCGCTGCATGGAAGTGCCCTTTCAAGGCGATGCGGAAGCAAATCCTCTCACTGGGGCAACCGTGCCTTATAGGGGACGAGCTTGACGAAACCGTCCCGATCCAAGCCGACAATTTTTGATGTGAGCGCGTACTGATTGAGATAGATCTTCACCGGACGATCCTCGATCGTTGCCCAAGGGCGAGCAACGCCGTAGGCAACCGTGTCCTTTTCGCCATCGGTGCAAAACTCAAGCCGCTCGTGCCGATAGTGCAAACCCATGACCTCGGCGTCGTCACCGCCACCACAAGCCATGATCAACTCGCGCTCGGAACCGGCGCTGAGGGCTTTGAAGTCATCCAGGACGAATGGCGGCAGTTCATCAAACTACTTCACCCGTCGCTGCTCTCGGCTCAATAGCACGCGATCCGCAACCGCGTCCATCACCTGACGCAGCGCTGCAATGTCCCTGCCCTGCTGGGCCGACTGCTCACCCAGCTCACGGATCACTTTCTCTCTGGATGACGCAATGCTGAACAAAACTGCGAGCACAAGCAGCAGAACGAGCACCCCCACGATACCAGCCATAGAACCCCCTTTCGTTAGTAGCCCAGTCTAGCGGGTCAATGGGTGGAAGCCACGCTCAGGCGGATATGATGACAATCCCAACAGGGCGGGCGTGGTGGACACGGAGTGCGCGATGGATACGGATGAATTTACGGATAGGCAGCTGCTGGACCTCCACTGTCTGGTCATGGAAGCGCTTCGACAAAGAGGCGTCGTGCGCTCATCAAACAATCCCGTGGCGGACTACACGGAAACATTGGTGGCGCGTGCCCTCAACGCAAAATTGGCCGTGGGCTCCCAGGCCGGTTTTGATGCAGTTGGCCAGGACGGGACGCGGTATCAGATCAAAGGCAGGCGACTAACCGCAACCAACCGCAGCACACAGTTGAGCGCGTTGCGGAACTTGGCGTCTGATCCATTCGACCACCTCGCAGCCGTGGTCTACAACAGCTCTTTGAAAGTTGAATACGCCGCCCTTATTCCATTGGACGTAGTGAAAAGGGTTAGCCGCTACAACTCGCACACAAACGCTCACACGCTTCACGTTCGCCGCTCGCTATTGAACGAACCGGGAGTGGTCGATATCACCATGCAAATCGTCAAGGCTATGGGCGCATGAAGGCTCAATTGGATTTCAACGACTATCCGGACATTACTGAGGGCGACATATTTTGGCGACCACCGCCAAGCGCACCGCAACAAGTGCCTCAGCTCTACGAGAGGGCGACATCCGCCCTTTATATGCTCTTTCTTTCGGGCGGCTCAGATATCCCAATTCGCGACGGGGTGCCAGCCGCCCTCCACGTAGCAATGCATGTGCGGGCCGCGCTGACCGAATTCGTGGGCATAGAAGAAGCAATGAAGAACGCAGGACACGCCTATAGGATTACGAGCAGCGCAAGTCCACTTCTTCATTTCATGCGGATGCTTCGCAACTATCAAATCCACATTGGTAGCCAGCCAATGGCAAGAAAGACCGTGGATAGAATCTTCGGCGGCAAGGATGCCGTCATCGAAGTCGCCACTATCGACAACCTGCACGCCGACGACTTCATGCAGCTGGACACTATGAGGAAGTACAACTCATACAGCCGGAATGAAGTAGAGCGAATGATTGACTTGTTTCGCGAGCAGCAGGAGCGGCTGGGTGTGTACGAAATTCTTAGGCAAGGGACCAATCGCCTAATCTATGAAGTGCTTCAGCACATCTAAAGACGCGTATACGAACACCCCCACAGTACAGACATCAGGGTGCACAATCACTCCAATGAAGCTTGTGAGTTACGTCTCAGTGCCCGAGGGGAGACAGTGCTAGGCTCGCGCATCGAGGCATGTCAACGCCTCGATGATTTGTTGCAGACTCTGGAGATGTCGCATGAAACGGAAGGTTCTAGGATGCTCCGCAGCACTTCTTGTATCCACCTGTGCTTTGGCGCAGGTGCCTGACGCTGACACGCAGGAAGGCAAGGAGATGCAGATTCAAATTCACAGCTACATGAGTGAACACCCTACGGTCTCGATAGACGAAGCAATCACGCGCCTAGCGGTTCAAGGTGAGGTGATGTCGGATATTGAAGCGTTGCGTATCGAGTTCGCAGATCGTCTAACGGAACTGTCGATCAAAGACGCGCCAGATCAACACATCCTGGTGCAGCTCAAGGGGCCAGATCCAGTCGCGGATCGAACGATCAACACCGAGAGCGGGACGACCCGCGTGGTGTTCGAGGTTGGTCACAAGTACACCCAGGACGAGTTTTACGCGCTCCTTGCTAAGCACAGACCTCTTCTTCACAGCGCCATACCAGGCATCACGGGGACGACTGGGTTCCCAGGCGAAGAACGGGTGCTGATTGACATAAACGGCGACAGCCGCCAAGCAGAAGAGTTGAAGGATACAATCAAGAAGCTTGAAAGAGTCACCGGTCTCAAGATTGAAGTCCGCCCCAACATGCCGAAGTCAGTCAACGCGGAGTATGTTGTTGGCGGCGCCCCCCTCCAATCCAACAATAGCTACTGCACCTCAGGATTTCCGGTTATTCATAAGGCCACTGGACGAAGGGGTATCACCACTGCGGCGCATTGCCCCGACAATCTGATCTATGGAAACTACGCAACCGGCGCAGGGAAGTACACCGTGCCGCTGACGTTCGTGGACCAGATCAATGATGCGAGCCACGACGTTCAGTGGCATACGGTGGGGTCACACACACCGCTCCGGGAGGTGTATTCCACCTCAACTTCGGATTACAGTAGGCGCCGCATCATGTACATGTGGACCAACGCTACTCAAGGCCAGAGCATGTGCTTCAGAGGCGTCACCAGCCAATACACCTGCGGAACTGTCGTGAGCATCAAGCACAGGCCCGAGCTCGCATGCGGTCCAACCGGAAACCTTCCATGCGCGGACGCTTGGATACGCATCGAAGGATCGTCACTGGCGTGCGGATTTGGAGATAGCGGTGCCGCTATCTTCTTCGGAGACAATGGATACGTCATTGTCGCTAAGGCAAGCCTGAAAGACGGAAGCTGCAAGGGAGTCTCCGCGATGCCCTGGGGCGCAGTCAGCGCATTAGGGCTGGAGGCAGGCGGTTAGTCGCTCCAACGAAACGTCCGGCTGAGGATGCAAAGCCAGCATGCTCAGCCGGAAATCTGAGATCGATTTTTAATTGCTCGAGTGAACGCGCCCGGTCCACCAGCCCTTCTTCCGACTCAGCAATACCAGTGGCAGTGATCAATACAGGCGTCTGGTGCCGCCCAGTATGCGAATGGTAAAGCGTTCCAGTCATACTGACGCGCTTACCTTTAAGAAGTTGGTACTCGCGCATCAGATCGCCGCTCAAGTTCAGTTGGATGAGTAAGACGCCTCCGGCGTAAGGCGGGTATTCGTCCTGGGCCTGTACCGAAATTGGCGTGAATAATTTGATCGCCGGGCGACGCCCCCCCCCGCCGTGAGTAGTGGTCGGGTTTAGAGTCCGGGGTTGATGATATCGATGTTGGCCAGATGTTTGGCGTAGGCGGCCGGTATCATGCCGCCGATGGCGTCCTTGGGGCGTTCCTCGTTGTATTCTCGACGCCATCGCTCGATCTCGGTGCGGGCGTGTAGCAGCGTTGGGAACCAGTGCTCGTTGAGGCATTCGTCGTGCAGGCGACCGTTGAACGATTTCACATAGGCGTTCTGGTTCGGCTTGCAGGGCTGGATCAGGCGAAGCTTCACGCCACGTGCGTGGGCCCAGCTCACTATCACCTGCCGCAGAATTCCTTGCCGTTGTCGGTACCGATCACCTGCGGCAAGCCGCGCAGCGAGGCCAGCTGGTCCAGCACACGCGAGACGCCGTGCCCGGAAATCGCACGTTCCACCTCGATTGCCACGACTTGGTATGTGGCGTCATCGACGATCACCAAGCACTTGATGACCCGGCCTTCGGCCGTACGGTCGAACACGAAGTTCATCGACCACACATGGTTGGGCCGGGCCGGGCGCAGCAGTGGCTGCCGCTCGCCGACCGCCACCTTTTTGCGCTTGCGCCGCCTGACCTGCAGCTGCTGCGCCTGATACAGCCATTCCATGCGCTTGTAGTTCACGATGCGTCCTTCCTGCGGCAGCTTCAGGTAGATCATTCCGACGCCGTAGCGCTTGTGCCGATACGCCAAGGCCAGGATGCGCTCGCTCAATTCAACGTTGCGATCCTCGCGCCGGACATAGCGCAGCGCGCTGGCACTCATCCCGATGATCGCCAGGGCACGGCGCTCGCTTGCCCCGCGCTGCACCCACTGCCGCACCAGCGCACGCCGCACCGGCGGGTCCGCTACTTTTTTCGCAGCGCGTCCTTGATCAGATCGTTCTCGAACAGCTGCTCGGCCAGCAACTTCTTCAGCCGGACGTTCTCGGCTTCCAGGTCCTTCAACCGCTTGGCGTCGGGCACGCTCATGCCACCGAACTTGCTGCGCCACAGTTGGTACGAGGCCTCGCTGAAGCCATGTCGACGGCACAGGTCCTTCACCGCCATGCCGGCCTCTGCCTCGCGTGGGAAGCCGATGATCTGTTCTTCGGAAAAGCGCTTCTTCATGTCCAATCTCCGGCTTGTCGGGGATTGAACTCCAAATCGCCGTGCTACTCAAAACCTGAGGGACGTCGGGGGCACAAGAGCGCCGCCATGCGCGATAGATACGATCATCGCTTGCCTGTCGTGAAACCTGCATCTCTCCCGAAGTGTTCGGTAGGGTTTTCAGGAGCAAAAGAAAAAGGCGCCCAAAAGGGCGCCTAAGTCGTTGATGCAATTGGTGGGCCGTGAAGGATTCGAACCTTCGACCAAAAGATTAAAAGTCTGACGAAGAACCATTGCGGCACAAGGCTTTGGTCGCAAAATCCGCTCCGCAACACTATCTGCAACGGCGCCCTGAAACCCTTGTGTGGCTTGGCGCCTCCCCTCGTTGCGGAGCGCCATCGGGCAGGTCAGACTCCCCGCCGCATCTGCTGCAGCCCCGCCCTTACCCACGCCTTGGTGCGGACGTCCCTCGCGCGGGGTTTCGTCTCTGCCGGCGGCTTGCGCGGTTCGAGCGCCGCCTTGATCCGCTCGACCTCCTTCGCCCCAGCCTCGGCCAAGCGCCGGGCCTGTTGCTGCTGCTCACGGGTCGGCGGCAGGCCGGGCAGTGGCGGCTCGGGCTGGATCGGGGTGCTGTCGGTCAGCCGGGCCACCGCTTGGCGCAGGGGCAGATCGGGATAGAGCCTGGCCGCACACCAGCGCTCGGCGTACCGCTTCGCCTGCCGGACGTTGGCCGCGCGCACTTCCTTCACCTGCCACATCTTCTGGCCTTCCATCCATAGCCGGACCCCAGGACCACCGTCGGGCGTGACGCTGGCCGTCTCGCGGCCGTTGTACCAAAGCGCCCAGCGCTCACCGGTCTGGACCCAGCCAGAGGGGATCGGGGCGGTGCGGAAGCCATGGGAAGAGCGCATGGCCGGAAGGATACGGCCGGCCGTCGCAGATCCTGCGAACGGTCCGGCCACCTCCCTGAATCGTTCGGGCAGAGCCGAGCCTGACTCGACCCTACCAGCCCCGGTCAGGCGATCGGGAAGCACTCCCACTGCAGCCGGTTGCCGGTGTTCCTGGCCACCGACACCAGCTGCAGTCCGGGCGCCGCGGTCAGGACATGCTCGACCGCGAACCGCTCCCGCTGGATCCGGCAGCACAGATTGCCGGCGCTCATGTAGGACAGGACCACGTCGGACACCGCCAGCTCGGCGTCCCGCTTCTCGTCGGTGGCCAGCCTGGGGTTGCTCATGCCTGGGAAGCTGGTGAACGCCATCTGGTTCACCTGGCTGTCGTACCACCACAGCCAAGCCAGGCCGGACTGCACGAAGGCGACATGCGCCCGCATGTTCTGATCGAAGGCCAGGGCGATCTCGGTCATGCCGGGCCGGCTGAACAGGACAACCGGAGCAACCCCGTCAGCGCTCAGGACCGCATCGTCGCCCTTGATTTCGATGGTCCATAGGCGAACCAGCAGGCCTGCACTCGCGTCGCCTGGCGCGGTGCCCCCCATCTCGTAGTCGATCAGGGGGGCGCGGCGCGCATTGACCTTCTCCACGAAGTCGCCCTGCAGAGGGACGCTAGACAACGCCAGATCAGGGAACATGGCGACTCCATGCGCTGCGCACGTTGAGGGTCAGGACCTTCGTCGCATCTTTGGGGATCTTCGGGGTGAAATTTATCTGCCAATCGCAGAACGAGTTGTCTACTCGAATCGAGCCGAGGCCGGTCGAGAAGTTTCCCGAATTGAGCCCAGCAGTGACTACCGTCTCTTTGTAGCGGGTGCCATTTACATAGGTGCTGTTTGAAAAGGCCAGCGGGGAAGCATCTGGCCCCGCCGGCTGGCCAGTAACGGCGCCCAGCACCTGCGTTTCAAAGGCTCGAACACCGTTTGCCCGGTCTTGAGTGTTAACACAGATTTCGATGGTTCCGATCTGCGTACTGATGTCTTCTCCAAGGTTTGCCGGGCGTGCAACGCAAGCGTATGTCGTCCCACTGATATCGACATTGAAATTCACGTCAGCCTCGGAAATGTAGAACCGAAGTTCATACGTCACATCCAAGACCTCGTCGCTCAGGACGGTAATGGTCGTAGGGTTTCCGCTGCCATCGAGGATCAGAGCGCGACTGAAGACCGCGGTACTTGTCCAACCTACGCCTACCTCCGACAGGTTGCCTGCTGCAGCACCTGCGGCGAATCGAAACGTGCGGCGCCTCCAGCCATAGCGAGGGCTCACATTCGAGTTATTGCTTTGAACGTTGATGTTGCTGGTAGAAGCAACTCTTGCCTGCAGCGCAGTGTCGGTTTCAGCAGGCGCCGCGTTGCCGGAACCCACCATGCAGCTGCTCATGTAGTCGCCCACGCTCCCCATTCGATCAAGGCCGGCGTTCGTAATGAGGTTGGGGAACCATTCGGCTGCTATCCGCCGCGAGCCGGGGATCTCCACACCCTCCGAGTCGACACGGAAAGCCTCGATCTGAAAGCGTCCGGCTGCGGTGGTGTTGATGCTGAGTTCTGCGTTCATGCGAGGGTTCCTCCGGAGATAGTGGTAGATGCATCGACACCTTCGGGTGTCATTTCGGTTGAAATCAAGACGCGCTTCATGGAGCCGCTGCTCAGGGTCACCGTCGAGGCGTCGATACCCTCCACCGGGATGGCATAGGAGCGTTGTATCTGCCTCAGCGTTCCTGCGGAAATTGAGACCCCTCCGGCATCAACCGATTCGACAGGCGCCAAAAGCAGGGCCAGGGGCGTTCGCAACTGACCTGACGCGATGGAAATCGCGCCGTCCGCCCCTTCGAGGACGAATGCTTGGGGGGGAATCCGAATCGCCCCTCCAGAAACCCCGATTCCGCCGTCTGCCCCTTCCACGGCATAGACTGCGTAGGGCTTGCTGGTGAAGAACACCGAGTGGTCACCGATGAATCCGCGCCAGATGGCAGTGCGGCCGGCGGAGTCGCTGACCTGCAGGGTCAGGCGGTACTCGGCCTCATGGTCCAGGCCGACGGCCGCGACGGTGTGATCCCATTCGAAGTCGTCGACGAACAGGATCTTGTTTTCGCGGTACCGGATTCCGTTGCCGGCAATGTTGATCGTGGCGGCGCCGGCGGGCGCGATACCGACCACGTTGGAGTCGTACACCCGGTTCTTGCTGGCCGACATGACCCGGTTGCCTTCCACCCGGCCGACAACCTGGCCGTCCTGGTCCCGGTACTCGAGCAGGACCGAGGCGCCGGCGTTGCCCTCGGCCGACGCACCCTGGCGCACCTTGCACTTCGCCGCCGTGCGCTGCCCCGGATAGACCTCATACCGCGAGGTGCTGGAAATGATCGACTCGCCCCGGTTGTTGTTGTAGCCGGCGGCCCACTGCCCGGTGGGCGGGTTCTCGGTTGCGATCACCCAGCCCGCGCCGGTGTCCCAGCCTGTCGGGCCGCTTTCGAATCCGGGGTTGGCGATCGGCGCGGCGCCTGCTTGGTAGGCCGGCCAGGTCAGCACCACCTGCTTTGTGGCCTGGTCAACGTACAGCTGATGACCCGGCGGCAGCCGGTCGCCGTCGATCTGGCGCACCGTGCAGCCGCCCACGGCGTTGTAGATCTGCAGGCGCCCCTCGTAGGCCACTAACGGCAGCGCCTTCGGCAGGTCACCGACCACCAGCAGCGGCAGCAGCCGACTGCGTTGATCGAGGTCCGGCCGGTCGTAGATGCGCGCCGACATGTCAGCTGGACCTCTGGCCGACCAGGTACACCTGCAGGCCCTTGGCGCCGGCCGTGCCTACCTGCTGGACATCGATCGTGATTTCGTCGCCGGCAGCCAGCAGGTCGCCGCCAGGGACAAACGTCGGCGGCAACGCGGCGGTCAGCGTAGAACGCTCGCCGTTGTCGAACGTGAGCTTCACGTTGAGGATGCTGGTGCCGTTTCGCTTCACGTCGACCGTCAGCGGCACACCGGTGGCCTGCGCTTCTGACAAGCTGGCGTAGATGCCGCGCTGCGCCACCGGCGACAGCGCCACACCATAGGGCAGGACCAGCGAGCCCTTCCCCGTTCCGGCTGTAATGTTCGTCCCGATGAGGGCAGATCGATCGGGTAGGACAAACGACTGCAGGTCGGGGTTTGCGGCGCTTCGCAGCAGATCACCGGCAGTTGACCACGCGTCGGCATCGGGCGCTGTGCAGGTTGCACTGAAGATGCATCCCCTCGCACGCGACTTCGGCTGGAAGAGATCCGGCACTGACAGCTGCCCTCCGCCCTCGATCGCCAGCGTGACCTGACCGACGCCCACCTGCTGGACCGAGAAGAACTGCCCCTCCTTCCAGTCGATCGCGCTGCCCGTGTTGGCGCGGATCGTGATCGTAATCGGATTGGGCGAGTTGGCGAGGATCAGCGTGTTGTGCATGTCGCCGGCCAAGGTCGTGTTGCCGGTGACGCTCACGATGCGCGGCGCGACTGTGTAGATCGGGGTTTCACCGATCCAAGGCCGGGCATAACCGCGCAGGGTGGTAAAGCCTCGCTGCCCATCGGCTGGCGCCGTCGTGAATCGAATTGCCGGAGCCACACCCTCGCCGCCAGGCAGAATCTGGAAGTCGCCGGGCTTCGATACCAGGTAGTCCCCAGCCCCGGCCGTCTTCTCCAGCGCCGTGTCATAGAACAGGGGATCCAGCACGTCGGCACCTGCCAGCGGGAAGTCGGTCACCTCGCCATCGCCCTCAAACGCCCAGAACTTCGGCGCTATACCTACCGACCCGCCGCCGTTCTGGATCTGTTCGATCAGCACCAGCACGGTGCGGAAGTTCACCGCATCGGCATCGCCCTTCGCATCGCCCACCCTGATGATGCGGCTGCCCTTGGCGTCCCATACGAACTCACCGCTCTCCGGGTCCTGTATCAGCTGCATGCCGCTATCGAGCAGCTGCTGCAGCTGCATCACACGGTAGTCGAAGGCGTCTTCGTGGATCTCCGGCAGAAACGCACCCTGGTTGGTGATGTCGGCCGGCTGGTCCATCGGCACCGTGCGCAGGACCAGGATGTCCAGGTTCAGCGCAGGGGCGGCATTGAAGGTGATCGTGCTGGTGTTCGCCCGCAGTCCGGTCACCGTGTACTGCGATGGCGGCACCAGGCTGTATACCGGATGCGTGCCGGTGAACACCTGGATATGCGAGGCCAGGAATGCGCGCGGCCCGGGGAACGCGGTAGCGACGCCGTTCCCCACGTAGGTCTTACGGCGGTCGTTGGCGGAAATGGTCATGGGTGCATCGGCTCCAGAAAGAAGAAGCCCCGCTTCTGCGGGGCTGGGTGTGGTCGATTACTGCTCGTCCTTGGGTCGGCGATACATGAGGTATGCGGCCGCCTCTGCTGGGTTGTCCGGGGTGTACTGGCCAGTGCCCACGTCGTAGAGGTATTCACCGGTGGTCAGCATCTGGTTGCTGGGGATGCCAGTCAGCGGGCCAGCTGCGCGCACGCCGGTCTTGATCAGCTTCTCGGCGTCGGGCTCGTCATCGTCGGCAACCCAGTCCCTGCCCTCCTTCCACGCGGCCTGGCCGAACTTTGCCAGCGCGACACCGGCGTCCACGATCGGGTTGGGTCGGCCCATGCTCGGCTTGCCCTCGATCGCCGCATCGATGCCGCCGGCAACGTCACGCAGCAGCGGGATGGTCTGGAACGGGAACAGCAGCGTCTTCCGCGCAAGCCAGCTGCCCCAGTCGTCCCAGCCCTTCTCGTCGTCGTCCCCACCGTCAGGGCCACGCATCATCAGCAGTTCGAACACGGCGTTGGACAGGACACCGGCCGACAACCACGTGCCGAGCGCGCGCGCCGGCGACTGCACGCGCCCCAGGTACAAGCCGCGCAAACCCGACTCCTGCAAACGGTTGTTCATGATGATCATCGGGCCGATGAACATGCGAACCCACTTGTAGCGCGGGTCGCGCTCGGCGGCGCTCAGGTCCTTCGGTGCGCCGGCCTGCTGGGTGGTGCGGATCGACTTGTCGGCCAGGCGCACAGCCTCGTCGACGCTGGCGCCCTGCGCCTGTGCCTGCTGGTAGCGCCCCAGCCAGATCGCGCGCTCGGCCAGCGGCACCGTCCAGCGATGCACCTCCATGGCCATCTTCATAGCCGCCGCGCGAATGCCACGCTTCCCCGACAGCTTGCCCAGCACCACCTGATACGACGAATCCAGCGAGTTGGCGCGTTCCTCCATGAAGGGCGACAGCGAGTGAATCATCTCGGTCATCTTGCCGGGGTTGCGGTAGTACGCCGCGTAACCGGTGGCCAGGTACTTCGGATCAACGCGCGCCGCCGCCTGGATCGGCGCCACCACGGTGTTGGCGAACACCAGCGGCAGGCGGAAGCCCAGTGCGGCCACTGCAGTGTTCGTCAGGACGGCGTCGCCGATCTTCTCGGCCATGCTGGAGCCGGGTTCCGACACCGATGCGCCGCGCACCGCGTTCTTCACGCTCCCGTAGAGCGCGTGATAGGCGCCCTCCGACAGCCGCTGCTGGATCAGGTTCTTCAGCTCCTGGTCTTCCAGCACCCGCAGCGCCTGCTTCACGTAGCCGCGGTGGGAGACGTCGGTGATCACGTCATTGAGGTGGCGCGACAGCACACGGTGGTAGTCCAACAGCATCGGCGCTGCATACCCGGTGCGCTCCTTCGTGTGCCCCTTACTCGTCATGGCGCGGCTGAAGGTGCCGCCCATGATCTGTTCCTCGGCCGCGCGCGCCTGCTTGACGCCGCCGGCGCCTGCCCGCGGGTCGTACACCGCCGGGTAGTACGCGCCGCGCAGGCTGACTGTCGAGCCATCGGCCGCGGTGAAGATCAGCGGCATCGGCTCGACCTGCTCAGGCGCGACACCCGACAGTCGGCGCTGCTGCTCCACGATGTCCGGCCACAGGCTGTTCACCGCATCCCAGATGCCCTGCACCATCTGTGCGTCCGCCGGCGTGAGGTGACTCAGCATTTCCGCGATGTTCTGCGGGGTGAACTGAACCACTTCGGCGTTCTTGCCGATGAATCCGCCGCGCATCAGCTTGTCGCGATTGCCAGCGTTGCCCATGTTCAGGGCCACGGCCACGATCGTGTTTTTCGACAGCGAGCGCCCCAGGCTCGGCACGTACACCAGTCGGTTCAGGTCCGCCCGCTGCGCCGGGGTCAGGGCCTTCATGGTCTGCTCCAGCATGCCGCCGACGCGGTTGCGCAACTCAATCCGCTGCTGCTGCGCTGCCTCGGCTTGGTTCCAGAGGAAGTCGTGCCACGGCCCGGTCTCGCCGCCGTCCAACCACTCGACCACCGTCTCCGGCCGCAGCACCCAGTCCATCAGGCCGGTGTAGGTCGCGCCCACCTTCTGCATCGCCGTCAGGTCCGCATCCGAGAGCGGCAGCGGCCTACCTTCGGCGATCGCACCGCGGATGGCGCCGGCCAGCTCCGCCTGCGCGCTCTCCCAGTCGCGCTGGTCCTTGTTGCTCAGCAGCTTGTTCTTCAGCTTGGCCAGCCGCGCGATGTTGGTCACCGCGTCGTGCAGCTCGCGGAACTCGGTAATCGGCAAATCGGCATAGTTCGTCACGCTTTCCGCTTCGACCCGGGCCAGCAGCGCATCGCTTACGGCGGTCAGGTCGTCCTCGGCCTGGCGGGCTTCCACCCACTGCCGCAGGCTCTGGCGGCGCGCAACGGCCCGGCCGGACACGTCGCGGAACTCGTAGGTGTCGGCGATGGTGTCCATCGCTTCCAGGTAGTCGGCGCCCGCCTTGCCCAGCCGCTCGCGGGCCTGCGGGGTCATCTGCCGGCGGATGTAGCCAACCTTCGACTCGACCTCCTGCTGCACAGCGCGGGCTTCGGCGAACAGAACGGCGTTCAGGGCCTGCTGCCGCTTCGCCTGCAGGGCATCGGCAAACTTCCCCTTGGCCGCCGCCTGCGCCGCCGCGCGGGCAGCCTTTCGCTCGGCTACCAGGTATTCGTTCGGTCGGATCTGGCGCGCGGTCTTCTCAGCCAGGAGCGCCTGCGCAACGGCCTTCAGCTCGCGCCGGTTCGGCCGGGGCTCCTTGGCCAGGTCTGCCAGCATACCCAGCTCCCGCTCCAGCAGCTGGATCTTGCGGCTGCCGTGAACCGCATCCAGGGCCCGCTGCGGCAGCGTTCCGTCGGTCATCGGGTCGCCGTGGCGCGCCTGCATCCGCGCATCGGCCTCCGCGTTCACGCCGGCCAGGGTCTGCCGTACCGTCCACAGGCCCTGCACCAGCTCGTCGGCGGATGTGAAGCCCAGCATGGCTGCCACCTCTTCGGGATGGGTTCCGCCCTTGCGCGCGTAGACCCGGCCCATCTTGCCCAGCAGGCCATCGCCGTAGGTCGCCGCCAGCACCGCGCGGTCCAGCTTCAGGCCCTGCAGCTGCTCCGGCACGGGCTCGCCGGCGGCTTCCTTGCGCCCGGTCAGCACGCGGTAGGCGCGCACGATCGGCGTGGCCTCGACCTCCGCCTCTACCTCGCTGCGGATGTTGGCCAGCTCGTCCTTCCACCAGCGCTCCCGGGCGCGTGCATCGGCTTCCTGCAGCTGCGCCATCAGGTCAGCCTCAGCCTGCTCGCGCGCGGCGGCCACCTGCGCCTGATAGTCCGCGAACTGCCGCTCGGTCATGCCCAGCGCCTGCGCTTCGGCCAGGTCGCGCGCGATGGGCTCGAAGCCGACCCGGGCCTGCGCCGCATCGATCTCTTCCTGGCTGGCCAGCATGCGGTCGAACACGCCGCGCACTTCGTCGGTCAGCTCCACGTCCAGATTCCGCAGGCTGCGGTAGACGCCGAGGATCCACTGCTTGAACTGGCTGAAAACGGACTGCAGCTCAGGCGTCGGCGCCCTGCCCTCGCCAAGGTAGGCCTCGAAGCCCCGGGCGAACTGTTCGTGCTGATCGACGCCGATCTGGTCCGCCGACTCGACACCGAACCATTTCAGCAATGCGTCCAGGTCGGAGCGCAGCTGGGGGGCAGCGTCCTCTGCCGTGGCCAAGTCGCGGTAGACCTCCAAGAAGAAGTGCCCCGATTCGTGCAGGAAGGTGGACAGGTCCGCCCCCCTGAACAGGCTGATCTGCATCGACCGGCCCTGGCCAATCTGAATCTGCCCCCGGGGGGCCGCCTCAGACGACTGGAAGAACGGCCGGGCGTTGAAAGCCGGCAGGACCTCTGATAGCGTCAGCCCCGACGTCGGCAGACCGCGGGTACGCAACTCGGACTCGGCCGTGCCGGCCCGCTCCATGGCACCGACGTCAGACCCCGATTGGCGCAGCGCTTCGCTGCCGAGGCCGTCGGGGTTTCCTATTTCAAAGCCCTCGAAATCGTAGGCGCGGCGGACACCGTCGTTACCCACCCTGTAGACCAAGCGAACCGGGTAGACCTGGCCGTCGTATTGGACCGCCGATGCCGCGTAGGCGTAGGAAACCGTCTTGTCGTCCGTGTCGACCGAGGTGGCGTGGATTGGGGCCGACTCCACCAGCGCCGGCAGCTCCCGTGCGACCGCCTGGCGCAGCGGGTCACGGCGGCCCTTGGACATGACCTTCTTCCGGCCGCGGGATGCGAAGCGCACGGGCTGCCCATCCGGTGCGGTGACCTCGGTGCCGTCCTGCTGCGTGCGCATCAGCTCGTTCGACTCGGTGAACCACTCGGCCGGGTTGCCGGTGGTGGGCTCCAGTTCGATCACCGGCACCGGCGTATCGGGGGCAAGGCCGGTGGGCACTTCGTCAGTGCGGGTCGGCTGGAACAGGATGTCTCCGGCCAGCACCTCGCGCGCAGCGGTATCCGGCAGCGCCACGCTCCAGGTCTGCCGCTGACCGTCAATCGGGTCGTCTTGCACGATCTCGCCGCCGGTGCGTTCGGCCTCGGTGCGGGCCTGGCCCAGCGTCAGGAAATCGCGCGCCTGCCCCCGTTCGTCCGCCAGCAGCCACTGGCCGGCGCGCTGCACATAGGCGCTGCCATAACGCTCGATGGTCTGCTGGCCGCGGCCGTCGGTGGCCACCTGCGGCCGGCCGAACAGGCTGCGCAGCGCATCCATGCCCCGCTGCATCAGCGTGCGCGGCTGGTTCTCGCCGCCCTCTGCCGGCGCCTCGGCTGCCTCGATGCCGGCGGCATAGCGTTCGTACAGCGCCACCGGATCCTGCCCCGTGACCTCGCCCAGGCGGCCGAACATCGCGCCCCACAACTGTGCCTGGCTCTCGGCTTGGGCCGGGGTGTAGCGCTCGGTTCCAACCAGCTGCGCCATGACCGACTGCTGCACCTGCGCGCGGGCATTCGCTGCGGCCTGGTCCGGTGCCGGCGCGTCTAGCGGCACGCCAAGCTCGCGGGCCATCGCATCGATGTCGAGCGATTCCAGCTCCGCGGGCGACAACCCGTCTGCGGTCGTGCGAGCGTTGCGCAGGATCTCGTCGCGGTTCGGCAGCCGCGGGACAGCAGCCATCCACTCGGCCATTGGGATCACGACCTGACCGGTCGCCAGCTGCTCGGCCAGCGCCGACTCGCCGCCAACCATGTCCTGCAGTACCTGCGGTGCGGACTGGAACAGCGTCTGCGCCTGGTCAGCGTCCAGATACACGCGCGCGTCTTCGCCGGCCACCTGCGCCGTCAGCGCCTTCATGTCCTCCGGCGAGCGTTCCCCCAGTTTCAGCTCGCCGGCAAGCTCGGTGGCAGCGCGCAGCCGGTCGTTGCTCTGGCCCGACTGCATCACCTGGTCCAGGCGCTCGTTGATCCACCGCACCTGCCCGGACGCGCGCGCAGCACGGTAGTTGGCGTGCACCTCGACCGCACCGGTGGGGACCTCGGCCAGGCCCTCCATGATGATGTCGCCCCACTTCAGGCGTTCCTCGGTCAGCAGCTGCGCCGTGGCCTCGCCGGCCGCTCCGCCACCCAGCTGGACGCCGGCCTCGGCGCCGGTGCGCAGGATCGCCGAGGACGCGCTGCGTCGGGCGTTGTTGATGAAGTGGCCCGCCACGCCGGCAGTCAGCGCGTCGAACACGCCGATCGCCACGCCGCGCTTGGCCGCCTTGTCGCGCGCGGCGGCCATCTTCTGCGGGTCGCGCAGGAACTGGCCAACGGCGTAGGCGTCGGTCGGGTCGACCTTCGCGTCCTGCATGGCGTCGGCGATGCTGGCGCCGAACTCGGTCAGGCCCGAACCGGTACCGGCAGAGGCAGCCGTCACCACGCGGCTACCGCCGCCAGTGGCTGCGGTCAGTGCCAGACCCGGGGCGCCCATACCGATGGACTGCCCCAGCGTGACCGCAATGGCGCCCAGTGTGTCGCTGCCGCCGCCGGCCAGCTCCCGCACAGCACCGCTGAAGCTGCCCGCCTTGTTCGCCCGGTCGAAGGCCTCGAAACCACGGGTGGTGCTGGCGCTGGTCACCTCCGCAGCCTGCGCCTTGCGTTCCAGGTCTGCGCGCAGTGCCGCTTCCTCGGCCGAGCGATCCGTGGTCATGCGGCCGGTCGCCGGATCCATCACAGCCGGGCCATCAGGCAGCAGGGACAGTGCATTGGCCTTGCCGCGCTGCCAGCCGCTGACGATGCCGCCGATGACCTGCTCCAGGATGTTCGGCTCTGCAGTCGCGCGGGCCTCGCCGGTCACCAGCGAGTTGGCATAGGTGGCCAGCTTCGGGGCCTCATCGCTGGCCAGCGCCATGCGGCGCGGATCGCTGAGGAAATCGCCTACGTGGGGCGACGCGCGGCCGGCGTCGTCGATCTCCTGCCGGCGCGCGTCCTGCTCGTAGTCGGCGAGGTTCGCCGCCACGACGCCGAAGGGATGGCCAAGCTGGTCCGACAGCTGGTTCGCGCGCGCGGCTTCTTCTGGCTTCTGGCGGGTGCCGGTGTAGGCGGCCCGTAGGGCAATCTTGCGCTCGACCTCCACCTCGTCCCAAACGGTGTCCCAGTCCTTCATTTGTTGCTGCCCCTCTGCTTGATGATGCCGCGGGTAATGTCGGCGTCGGTCGGGTTCCGCCCATACTTCGCGATGTAGGTCTGTCGCGCTTCGTCTCGTTCTTCCTGCGTAACGCTCAGGTCGAACTGCGCTGCGCTGTTGTAGAGACCCACCTTCACCTTCGGGTTGTTCTTGAACTTCCCGTCCTTCTCCTGGATCGCGCCGAGTCGGCCAGCCTGCAGGTTCTGGGCAAATTGCCTGGCAGTGGCCGACAGCAGCACGTCCGCCTGCTCAGGGGTCGGCTTCTTGCCAGTGGACTGCACAAACTCGGTCTGTGCGTTCTGGTAGGCGATGCGGAACTCGCCCCGCAGTGCGTCGCGTGGTGCGTTCTTGGCCTGAGAACCGCTGCCCGACACATCCGTGTCCTTCCCGAAACCAAGCATCTGGAAACCACGCTCCAGGCGCTGGTTGTCGGTCATCCAGTCAGCACGTTTGGCTGGGTCGTTGGCCTTCGTCTGGTCCTCCGCCAGCGACTTCAGCGTCTTGCCACTGAGCTTGTCGGCGTACTGGCCGAGCGGCAGCTTGGCGAACTCATTAGGCTGCAGCGCCTGCATGCGCTGGATGCTCTCCAAGGTCGCGGGATCGTCCTGCACGGTGGCACCTTCAGAGACGATCTTGCGATAGCGATTCACCGACTCATACAGAGCGGGGTCCTGTCCCACCAGCGCCAGCTCGGCCGGCGCCAGTACCTGTGACAGCGGGACACTCGCGCCGGCGGCAGCCACCTTGTCGTAGATCGACATGGCCGCAGCCTTCTTCGCCTGCTCCAGCCTGTCCTTGCGCTGCGCGTAGATGTCGCGCAGGTAGCCTTCAGTGGCAGCACGCTGGTCCGGCGGCATGGTGCGCGGGATCGCAGCAATGGCATCGGCCAGCGTCGACGGTGCTGGTGCTGCCGCACCTGGCGACGATGCTGCAGCGCCAGCCACCTGCGTGCCCTCGGTCGCCCACCGCGCGGAGCGGCCCATCACCTGCCGCACGTACAGCGCCGTCTTGGGGTTCTGCGCTGAGCGGCCACGGTTCACCACCGCATCGGCCCCACCCTCCCCAGCGAAATGAGCGGCAATGGCGAACGCCCGGCCGCCCTTGGCCAGCCGTTCCTTGTACTCACGCGCTGCGCGACGAGCAGACGCCGCAGCGTCCTTGCGGTCGATGCCGCCGGCGCTGGTTGCGCGGTACTGGAACAAACCGGTGGCCTGGTCGCCGTCGTCCAGCACTTCAGGGTTGACGGCGTCGGCGCGGAATCCCGATTCCTGTTCGGCCAGCGCATACAGATCCGCGCGACCTGCTGCGTCCAGCCCCTCGGCCTTCGCGGCATCATCGATCGCCTTGGCGATTGCTGCAGAGGGTGTGCCCCTTGCCGCTGGCGCCGGCAACGGTTCGACCGCACCGCGGCCATCGGCCAGCGACTGGGCCAGTTCATAGGCCGCGCGGTCCTTCACCACCGGGTACAGCGTGCGCTCGACCTGCGCGCGGTCCTCCGGCGTCATCTGGTCCGCGTAGCGGTGATAGTAGTCCTCTGCCGCAAACGGGTCGCGGGTGGCCATCGCCGCAGCCGTCTGCTTGCGCACGGACGATACGATGCCGCGCTCGCTGGCCTTGATCGCTTCCGCGCCCATGCCCTGCGTCTGATAGGCGGCGCTGGCGATGCCCACGGCTTCCTGCAGCCGCACGTCGGCCAGCCCAAAGTCGCCGGACATGCCGGCGCTGACGGCGTCCTGGCCGATGTTGTCCAGGCTGGCCTTCAGGCGGGTGCGCTCGTAAGCGCTGTATTCGCGGTCGGCGTAGTTGTTGAGCCGGCTCTGCACCGAGTCCCGAAAGCTGAAGGCAACCTGGTCGAATTTCTGCTGCTGGTCGCGGGACAGGGTCGCCCGGAGGCTGGACACGCGCTGATCCAGATCGCCCAGCAGTGCCTCATTCGCCTGCAGCGCGTTCTTGCCCTGGTACTTCGCGATGCCATCCGGATTGCCCGGGTTGAACGCATTGCCCTCCCAGTTTGAAAGCTCCAGACGGGCGTCCATGACGGCGGTCAGGTCTGCGCTGTCCTTCTGCCGCTGGAACAGGTCGGCCGCCGCTTGGTCAACGGCACCTGCGGTACGGCTGAGCGGCGACAGGTCGACCTGTGCGGTGTTGCGGACCTGCGGACCCAGCTGGGCCTCGACCTGCGGCCCGCTGGTGCGGGGGATCAGGGTCGCCATGTCACAGCCCCCAGCCGCGCGAGATGCGCGCGTTGTTGCGCATGGTGATAGCGTTGGCCTGCCCGGACAGGTTTCCACCGGCGCCACCAGCACCGGCGCCACCCATGCCTCCGAAACCCATGCTGGCCGCACTGGCGAGCGAACCCAGGATCGTGCCGGTCGCCTGCGCGTTGCCGCTCCAGCGTGCCAGCTCTCCCTGCGTGCGCTGGTTCTGCGCCTGTGCGTTGAAGCCCCATGCCTGGCGCGCAGCGTTCATACGGATGGTCTGCTGGTCGACCTCACCGAACAGTGCGGTTTCGCCCAGGATCTCCGCCGGCGTCCCGAGCGTCGGGTCGATGTTGTTGGCGGCGATCGCGGCGCGCTGCTGCCCCAGCGCAATCCGCGTGCGCCATGCCTGCTGCTCCATCTCGCGAGTGGCTAGCGCGTTGCTCGCGTCGGCCTCTTGCTGGGCCAGCAATGCGTTGTTCTCGGCCACCTGCGCGTTGGCCTGGCCCTGCTTGCGCTGGACATCGGCCTGATACGCGCCGGTGACCAGGGTTGTCGCCAAAAGGGCGATGGCGGGATTGCACACGTTATGCGCTCCAGTAGAACGGGAGGAAAGGGGCGCTGTCCGGTCCGACCGGCACCGGCGCGAGGAAGTGGAAGCCCAGCCAATGCAGCCAGCGCTGGGCGGCCTGGTTGCGCTGGTCGACCACGTTGAACAGCATTGAGGGGAACGCCTGCTGCATCCTGGCCAGGGCCGGTCGCGACAAGCGCAGCAGTTCCTTCTGGACCGCAAGCGGGTTCAGGCCAGTCGAGCCCACCATCCAGGGCGTGCCGATGCCGCCGAGAATCGAGTATGGAGTGGCGCCGAACATGCACACGGGCACACCGCGCACCACCGCGGTCCACGCTTCGGCGCTCCCGGCCAGGCCGCGCTGCAGGGCCTCGGCGGGCGTGGTGCGAGCGCATGCCCACAGTTCCGCTACGTCTGCCGGCCGTGCCGCCGATGCGATCGCCTCGATGTGGCCGGCCTCTGCCGGCACCAGCTCTGCGGTGATCTTCATCAGGACGCCACTACCTGTGGCATCAGGGACAGGATCTCCATCGGCAGCGGGTCGTCGCTGATGATGTGGAAGTGACCACTGTCCACGCCCCACCGGCAGGACATGTTCTTCGTCAGGACGCCGGTGTACGCGCCCGTGGGCTCGTCGTAGTTCTCGAACTCCCGCTGTGCGATGGGATCCAGCGTGTCCAGCGTGGTGCCGACGTAGACGCCGCGGGTATTGCGCACCAACAGCGCTACCTCGAAGGCGAGTTTCTTCATCGGCCGCAGCGGGTCGCCACCGTTGGCATTCACCTCCAGCGTCTCGATGTGGGCGGTGTATGGCAGGCCGATGTGCACCACGCCGCCCGGGCGCTGCAGCTGCACCTTGCCGTCGACCACCTGCAGATCCTTCTGCACGTTGCCGTCGACCAGGGCCACCACGGCTTTGCCCTCCAGATGGCCCATGCCGGCGATCGCCGAGCGCTGGTAGGTCCAGTCCTGCACAGCGACGCCGCGCAGCGCCAGCGGCACTGAGCCGATCGATTCCACCGTCGCGACCGTGGGCGACACCACCGTCATCACCCGTACACGCACGTGTTCATCGCCAGCTGCCAGCCGCAGGATGTTGCCCACATCCCCTGCCCCGCTGAAGATTGCCGCGCCGGTCGTGGCCGTTATCACCGCGCCCTCGCTCCACCCATCGGTGCTGGTCAGGGTCATCGACGAGCCGTTCGGACGCCGGCCGTCGTACGTCAGCATGCTGTCCGCATACTTCCAATCGAGTGGATCGTCGTACCGGGTCGGTGCCATCTGCTCCACGTACTGGACCCATTCGCCGTTGATGAGGCGGCGCACCAGCAGGTAGACCTCGGTTTCGATCTCGCCAGGTAGGCAACAGACGTCCAGCACCTGACCGTCGGTTTCGTGCGGATGCCAGCCAGTGACCTCCTGCTCGGGCATATACGTGCAGCCGATCAGCACACCGTCCGTGCGTGGCATCCACAGAATCGGCCAGGGCGCCGTGCTGTATTCGATGCCGCGGAACGTGTAGCCCTGCACCAGGTGATCGGCCCAGATGCTGATCTCGTTGCCGCGGAAGCCGTCCTTCTCGAACTGGTAAGCCAGATCGCGCACACGCTGGCCCTGCGCCTGCAGGAACACCGCCGACTCGCCCAGCACCCGCGCCTGCAGGTCGCCGGTGCCATACGCGGACTGCGGCTTGATGCCGATAGTGCTGGGCGTCACAACTGAATCCTGCCCGCCGGTGACCTTCCACTCGCCGCCAGTCGTCAGCACCAGCAGGCTGTCCAGCGGAACCAGGTCGCGAATCGCATTCACCTGGCGCGCGTTGATCGTGAACGACACCGCGTCGCTGTCGACGATCGGCGAGCTGCGGCCGAAGTTGGGGTAATCGCCGATGTTCGACGCCCACACGGTCTGCGGATCGCCAGGGCTGCCGGCGAACCACAGTCGGTCGCCAAAGAACTCGACCTCGCCGGGGTAGCCGTAGCGATACGACCATGCGCCGACAGCCCATACGTCGGTGCCACCGACAGCGCCGGCCGCGTACTGCGTCACCACGATGTTGTTGGTGCCGGTCGGCGGTGCCTCGTAGAAGTTGATCAGGTCCGCGCCGGGATCGATCGTCCAGCCCTGTGCCATTACTGCGCCTCCTGCGCGACGTTGCCGCCGCGACCGATACCGCCACCACTGGTTCCGCCAGTGCCGCTGCCACCCGGGTAGTACGGATTGGATTGAACCGGCACGCCGTCGATCTTGACCTGGTAGTCCAGGTAGCTGCTGCTGGTCGCGCCAGGGATGGAGAACTGTTTCGTGGTGCCGTCGCCGTTGAACGTCCAAGGACCGGCCACCGGCGGTGGAACGTTGCCCACGATGCTGTCGGGGATCCGCTCGATCACCGTGGCGGTGACCTCGAACGGGCTGGTGAACGCGCTGATCTTCATGATCCCGAACCCGCCGTGCACGTATTCCCATTCGACCCCGACGGCGTAGTCGTTGACGTTGTCGAACTTCACGTCCTGCGGCCCATCGAACGCACGGCCGCTGTCGTGTACGGGGCGCACGCTACCGCAGACGTAGTACGGCGTCCCAGCCAGGCCGGTCAACACGGGGATGCTCACGCAGCGGTAAACCTTCTGGTCACTCCGGCGAAGTGCGCCCAGCGGCACCTTCTTCTCCGCCGCTACCCACGGCTTCACCGAGCGCAGTTCCTTTTCCTCGGCGTACAGCAGCGATCCGACCATCTCCGCGGTGAAGGTCGGGACGTTGGTGGTCACGGTCACCACGCCCTGGGTACCGGACACCGCCAGCAGCGCGGCCTCGTCGTTGTTGAACGGGCGGAATGGGCCACGCCGGTACTCGAAGTCGCGCAGTTCGAACTGGTCGACCGCAACGCGGCGCAGCTCCTTCGGCGGGATCCACGGGTGCACCAGGAACAGCACGTCAGCCGACTGCGTGTGTCGCACCTTGTAGATGTCCTCGCCGGTGTATGGCGTGGCCACCTCGACGATCTCCCCTGCCCCGTTGCGCAGCAGCGCGCCGCCTACCCAGAACCGCATGTAGCCGTCGCCCATCTCGATCGCGTACTTGACCGTGGTCGAGTAGATGAACGGGATGAAGCGCGTGGCGCGTTCGTTGTGCTTGGCGCCGCCGCGGAATAGATAGCCCGGACGCTTCTCAGCGCCACCGGTGGGCTTGGTGATGACGTTGCGGCAGGTCTTCAGGCTGATGGCATAGCGCACCATGTCGACGCGACCCTGGAGCCCGGGCGACAGCTCGCCGCCGGACATGCTCGGTTGCAGCAGACGTGCCATGGTCAGGCCCTCGCCATCTGGGCCATGGACGGCTGGCGCTCGTCCTCGTCGGCCTCGTTGAAGTCGTGCGCCGCGGCCTGGCTGAGCGCGAGCTGGTACAGCTGCTTCAGGCCGGATTTGTTGGAGAACCCATTGGCCCCGATGATCGCAGGCGCGCCTTCCTCGGCCAGCTTGCAGGCCAGCGCATCCACGAAGTGCGCCGGGTAGCGCTCCGGGTCTTCCACGCGGGCAACGTAGATCAGATAGGCCTCGGCCCGGTCGCACAGCAGCGACGTGCCATCCGTGCCCATCGCCTGCTCGAACTGGATGCCGTGGCACTGGCGAAACTGTGGCTCACACCAGCGCGACAGCCGGCGGCCAGCACGCATGCCTTGGTCGTCGGTGATGGCCAGCACTGTGATGCAATCCGACGGGCGCGCGTAGCGAATCTCCCAGCCCGGCATCGGCGCCTCTGCGGCAACCGCCAGGCGCTGGGCCTTCATCGCCCACGGCCACAGCCGGTCGGCCAGCACCAGGTCGCGCATAGGCTCCCACAGGCGCGAGAACACGCGCGCTTCTTTGGAGCGCTCCGTCAGTGAGGTGATCGTGATGTCCTGGGCCAGCTTGCCCAGGGCCAGGTTGCAGATTTGGACCTGGGAGGTCATATGCCGCTCCGATAGCGGGGGCGCCCGAAGGCGCCCCCTATGGTTGCCGTCAAGCGTTCGCCGACTTCTCGGCCACGGCCGCGTCGATCGCCTCGATCACGCCCTTGCGGTCTTTGCCCGCAGCTTCCTGCTCGCGGTACGCGGCCAACTGCTCGACGGCCAGGCCGGCCAGGTCCTCCTTGATCTGATCAACGGTGCGTTCGAGGAACGGGTCAACCGTCGGTGCCGACTTCTCGGCCACGGCCTTGCCGCCGATCTGCTCCATCCAGGAGCCCAGCTGTTCCTTGCTCGCGATCTCGAACTCGTCGCCCGCCTCGCGGGTCTGCCCGAAGAAGCCGCGCCGGGTCGCGCGCACGCGTAGGCCGGTCACAGGTTGTTCTCCTGGTGGCCAGCGACGATGCCCGCGGTGACCTTGCCCGTGGTCGGCGCAGTGCCCACCAGGGTGTAGTTCAGCCGGACGTAGCGCAGGTTAGTGCCGCGCGGCACGTAGTACAGGCCGCCGAACACCGAGCCAGCGGCCAGGTCAGCCAGCAGCTTGGTCTGCGAACCGACGGTCACCGGGGCGGCGAAATTCTCGGTGGCCGAGACCTGCAGCTCAACCTGCAGGCTGGTGGCGTTGTTGAAAGCCTCGACTACCTGCACACGCAGCGGGATCGGGGTGCCCGGGCCGATGTCGCGCTTGATCGGGGCGCCCTCGCCCTGCACGGTGCCGGTGGGGCCAAGGTCGATGACGTTGGTGGACACTGCGCTCGCCAGCACCGACTGTGCGTTCGAGAACAGGTTCTGCTGATCGAAGATCATGGTGGTTTGCTCCTTGGATTGCGGTAGGGAGCGGGGCCGGAGCCCGCGCGCCCGATTCAGTGGCGGCGGATCAGACGACCCGGGCTTCGGTGTTCAGCAGCGCATCCGACTCGCGCAGCGGGATGCCGCGATAGGTCAGCACTTCCTCGCCCTCGATCTCCTTGCGGGTGAGGCGCACGAAGTTGTCGGTGGTGCCGCCATTGGTGGCCAGCGCGTCCAGCGCTTCCAGCATGTCGGTGTTGAGGTAGATGGCCGCACGGCCACCCATCACGCGGCGCTGCTTCAGCTTGTAATAGGCCTTGCGCATGAAGTCGTACAGCTTCACGTTGCCGGCCTTTACGTCGGACACATCGATGTTGGCGATGCGGGAAACGTAGCGGTAGTCGCGAACCGACAGGCCAATGTCCCACTGGAACTTTTCGCGGACCACGTCGAGGATCGACCCATCCGCGTTGGTCTTGGTCTGCTTGCCCTTGTCTTCACGATCGATGCCGGCCTTGCTGCCCTTCGGGTACAGGCCATGGACGGTGTTCTCACCCCAGACGATGAACCAGATCGAGGTGTTGTCGGAGCCGGTACCGCCTGCATCGACGATCTGGGCGCCCGAACCGCTGGTGGCGATCTTGTTGAAGCGGGGAGCAAAGCCAGTGAACTTCGCCGGCGAGGTAGCCTGGTCACCGTAGAACATCGAGGTGGCCACGCCCTGGTTCAGGCCTTCGAGGAATGCCTGGGCTTCGGACAGGCGCAGGCCGGCCGAGTCGCCGGTCATGCGCACCAGCTTCTCGTCGATCTCGCTCCAGGCTTCGATCATGCCGGTGGCATCGCGCACCTGAGCGGTGGTCGACTTGGTGGGCTGAACGCCCTGGTACAGCATGCGCCAAGTGCCTTCGGGGATGCCGGTGCGCACGGTGGTCAGGTGCGTGGTGCCGTCATTGCACTCCTTGACGATCATGTCCTGCAGGATCGGGTTGTCCTGCGCCAGCAGCTCGATCACCGCAGCGATCTGCTTGTCGGCGTCGGTGCGCTTGAACACGTCCGCCAGGGTCAGGTAGGTGTTGCCGATGGTCGACATTGTTGGTCTCTCCAGATACGAAAAAACCGCCTTGCGGCGGCTGGTTGATGGGGTATTGCTTGGCGGCTATCAGCCGCCGTAGAGGATCGATTTCGCGTCGCTGGCCGCGCCTGGACCAGACGTCGTGGTCCCGCCCAGGCCATCCACCCTGCTGTCGCGAAGGAACCCACCAAAGAAGGCGAAGGCCTTGATCATGGTCGGGTGGTTGCCCCAGCCCAAGTCGTTGAACGCCTTGGTCAGCTCGGGGTCGTTGATGGCCTTCACCGCAGTAGTGGCCAGGCCGACCGTTTCGTCGTACTTGGCGCCCAACAGCTGCTTGGCATCCACGCCCCACTGCTCGACCTGCTGCAAGCGCTGGGCTTCCATCGCCTGCTGCATCGCCGCCGCATCCTGCCCAGCCATCTGGGTATACAGGTCGACGGCCTCCTGGGCCTGCTCCTGCGTCCAGCCTTTGGCCTTGAAGAACTGCGTGGCCGCGCCCAGTCGATCGCCTTCCAGGGTGAACCCCTCCGGCAGGTTGAACTGGCCGTACTGCTCCGGTGCCGCGCTGGTCTTACCGTCCTCGGGCTTGCCGGCTTCGCCGCCGCCTTCACCCTCGTTCGGCTTTCCATCGTTGCCCGCAGCGTTGCCACCGCTGCCGCCACCATCGGTCCCCGCCGGCGCACTGCTGCCGGGAACCTGCGGAGTTTCGGTCGTGGTGGTGGTATCGCCGGCGCCAGGATTGGGGTTGCTGGCAGTGTTGGCGTTGTCAGTCGACATCGTTGATTTCCTCGGGTTGCTGCAGCTGCGATTGCAGCCGCTTCATTGCACTGTTGGCCTCGGCGCGCATCTGTGCTTCGCGCTCCGGGCAGCTGTCACGGACGACGCGCAGCCACCACTGGCCGGCCTCCTGACGTCCGATTTTTCGGGACTGCGCCATCGCGTTGGTGTTGAACGCGCTGTCATCCACATCCATGGCCTGAATGAACAGCCACACCACCCGGCGCCCGGCTGGATCGGCCAGCACTGCACGCGCGTCCTCGCGGAGCTGGCTGTCCTGCAGGTCCGCGATGCGCTCGGCCACGCGGCGCTGCTCTTCCTCCCGTGGGTCCATACCGGGGCGCTTCATGCGGCACCCTGCATGGCATCGATCAGGGCCTGGGCCGCGGATCCTTCCTCGGGCACGGTGTCGCTGGCCGTCTTCAGCGCCTGCGCGGCGTCCTTCATCGGCTGGGCCGACGCTGCCAGCTGCTGCTGGCGCTGCTGCTGCGCGCGGTCTGCGCGAATCCTGGCCACTGCGTCGTCGCTGCGGATGATCGAAGCAGGGCCGCCCACGGCTGCGGTGTACTCGTCGACCACCTGGTCGCTGTCCAGCTTGTCCATCACGGACGGGTCACCGGTGGCCTGCGCCACGTTGGCCACGAAGGTCATGGTGCGCTCGATCGACCCGACCGCTGCTGCCTTGGCCGCCTGCGCCAGGATGCTGGTGTACTCGATCTTCAGCGGCACATTGGCCAGCACCTGCGGCGGATCCGGGATGCGGCCCGCACGTTCCAGCAGACGGAACACCCGGACCACCACCGGGTCAAGCACCTCGTCGGTGATCGACTCCAGCGTCGGCGCCAGCACTGCCGCCTTCTCTTCCTTGCGTGTGACGATCTCAGTGGCGGTGCGGTCGGTCTTGTCGCCGAGCGCCTCCAGCATCAGGAACAGCTGGTAGAAGAACGCCCGCTGGATCCGCTGCTCGACGACCGAGATTTCCTCGCGGATCTGCGCCAGGCCCCGCGAGTCGGGCATGTAGACCGGCGCTACCGTGGCGTTCGCCGCATCCTGCGGCAGGTATACCTGGCCACCTTTACGCAGCCGAGCCCCGCCAGTACGGCGCAGGCTCTCCGGCATAGCGAGCGTCGGATCGGACATCTGCTCCATAAGGCGCAGCTTCTCGCCTTCCAGATACTGCAGCTGCTTGATGTCGCCCAGGCAGTTGATCGCCGGGCAGGACGAGTAGATGTCCTCCGCGACGGGGTTCCAGCGGGCCACGACGAACGGCGCCTCATAGTGGCCGCCGATGTCGATCACGCCGTTCTGGCCGTTGGCTGCACCGTCGATCCACACCACCTCGCGGTAGGGCCGGAAGCGCGGGGCCTGCAGCCCGAGCGGGCCGATGCCGGGCCGCTGCTCCGGGTTCGGTTCGATCAGCGACTCCACCCAGAACTTCTGGTCCCCGTTCTTGCCCAGTGCATCGCGCACCACGGCCGGTAGCGCGTCTGCACCGTAGCGTTCCTCCAGCTGCCGCGCGGTCTTCGGGTAGCGGCGCCACAGCGAGTCGACCCGCCCCTGGTCGTCCAGCCCCACGGCGTAGTTTCCTGCGGTCAGCGCGTAGAAGCGGACCACCTCGCGCGAGTCTTCCAGCACCAGCAGCGGGGCAACGCCGAAAATGCCGTCCTCGGCATAGACCACCGGCATGGCCTTGTAGAAGTTGCTGCTGGCCAAGGTGTCGCGGATGCGCTGGGCAACGTCGTCCAGCCACACGCGGACGCCGAACAGCTCGGCAGTCGCCGGGTCAGGCGTCGTCACCTTGAACCACGGCTGCGCCTTCGGCGTCATGTGCGACATCATGCCGGCGGCCATCACGCCCAGCGCATCGGTTGCCGTGCTGTTGATCACCTTGGACCAGTTGCGCTTACGCGGCTTGTCGTCCTGGTCGCCATAGAAGCGGCCGCGGGTCGGGTCGATGTATTCCGACGTTTGGCGCCACAGCGGGGTCCAGTCGTTCTGCGCCTCCTTCAAGGCGGTCTTGCGCCGCCCGCAGTGCGCGTACAGCTCCTTGATGTCCATCAGCCTCCCCCCAGCACGGTGTTGCGCGGAGCCGTTCCACCCAGCGCGGTTGTGGTCGGTGCCGCGGATCGATATGCAACCGAGCGCACGCCGCTGCTGGCGTAGGTGCGGCGCTCGTCCTCGGCTTCCTTGCGAGCGCGGCGCACGCGGCCGGTCGGATCACCCACGGCGGTCTTGGTGATGCCGAGCGGGTCGGCGTACTTGCCGGTCTTGTCGCCGAACAGGAGGCCACCCGGATCGATCACCTGGCGCGAGGTGCACATGGCGTCAGGCACCCAGCGCCGTCTTGACCGACGCGGTGGGCATCGCCGAGCTGGTGTCACCGGCCAGGATGGTCGACCGGCTGCCGAAGCGCAGGCGCTGCCGCTGGCGCTCGCGGTCGCGCTCGTTCACGGCGGCATCGTCGATCGACTCGGGCGCCACTTCGGGCGCTGCGGCCACCGGCTTCACCTTGGGGGCGGAGTTGCACATGGACATTCCTTCAGGACAACGGGTTGTAGGGCTCGCCGGCCTGCCGGTCGGCGTGGTCGCGGTGCTCCATCGGCGACCCATCGGGGAAGCGCGGCCGGGGCATCACGGGGTATGCGAACGACAGCACCAGGGCGTCGGCCCGGTTGGGGCTCGGCAGGCCGCGGCGCTTCATGTCCTTCTTCGATTCCATCTGCAGCTTGCCGTCGAGGCGCGGCACAGTTTCCGGTGCCTGCAGCTCGTCGCGCAGCTGCGGGTCTTCAGGGATGGCGCCGCCTTCCTTCAGCCAGTCGCGGCAGGCTTTCCACATCTCGGCGCGCTTGTTGAGGCAGCCTTGGTCGCCGGACTCGCCCGAGAACCACACCAGGCGCCAATCGCGGCCCATGGTTCGGCCTGCGGACACGATGCCGGTGCCGAACCCGCCATCGACGAACACAGCGTCGGCCTGATGCTCGTCCTCCAGCTGGGCGAGGATCGCCGCCACCGCCATGTCGTTGTCGTTCTTGGCCAGCGTGCGCAGCTGCCGATAGGCCAGGCCCTGACGCAGGCCGATCACCAGCTCGTCGTCGCCTTCCCACGCCGGGTCCAGCGTGAGAATCTTCGGCGCCCAGCTGTACTGCTCCGGCCGCAGGTGTCGCCCGTAGGCTGCAGCCACATCCGCCTCGGCGATGAACTGGCGGGCTGACATCGAGGGGAACAGGCCGCGGATACGGACCTTCACCACGTCGCTGTCCTCGCCGTAGTCGCGCACCATGCGCTCGGCCTCGACCAGGTTCACTCCCTCAACGGTGCGGCTGTCGATCTGCTCGGTGTCCCAACTGGCCTTGAACCGGCGGAAGCACTCGCGGAACCGGCCGGTGTTGCGGGTGGTGTTGCCGAACGCGGCCCAGATGATCTCGGTGCCCTGGTCGGTCAGCGCACCCTCGGCCACTTCCCACACCTTGTCGGCGATGGCCGAAGCCTCGTCGAACACCAGCAGGATGCGCCGCCCCTCGTTGTGCAGGCCTGCGAACGCCTCGGTGTTGTTCTGCGACCACGGCACCGCGTCGATGCGCCAGGTCTTGTCGTGGCCCGGGGCGTTGCTGATCAGCGCCGTGGCGGTCAGCGTGGCCCAGTCCTTGGTGAGGCTGATCTCATGCCACTTCGACAGTTCCGCCCAGGTCTTCGTGCGCAGCTGGATGTCGGTGTTGGCTGTGACGACGCCGCGCGTGTCTTCGAACGTGTCGAAGGCCCACTTGATCAGCATCGCCACCAGCGCGGATTTGCCGATGCCGTGGCCCGAGCCGACGGCCTGGCGAATCACCTCGCCAGCATCAGCGGCCCCGGCCTGCAGCCTGTTGCCGATCTTCTCCAGCCGCCGGCGCTGCCAGGCGCGCAGCTTCTTGCCATCCAGCGGGCCGCCCTTGACGCCCCATGGGAAGTTGAACAGCACATAGCCCAGCGGGTCGTGCTGGAACGAGCCGATCGCCTCGACCAGCTGCTGCTCAGGACTCGCGGCCAGCTGCGCGCTCACGGGCGGCCCTCAGTTGGTCGGCCAGGTTGTCCTGCACGCCATGGTCCAGGGCAACGCGCTCGCCGTACTTCTTGGGCTGCAGCTTTCCGGCGTACCACTTCCGGACGTCGACCCTCAGCCTGGAGCGTTCGACCATGTCGCCGGTCTGGCGCTCCAGCACCTTGCCCTTGCCGTCCTTCTTCAGCCGCTCGCCCAGCACCGCCTTGTCGGCGATGTCCAGGATCTCTTCGGCCAGCGTGTCCGCCTGCAGCTCGCGTGCACGCGCGTATTGGTTTCGAAACGCCTCGTTCTCAGCCAACCAACGAATGACCGTGGAACGGCTCGGCATCTTCGCCGTGGAACAAATCGTGCGCAGGCTCTTGCCATCCACCAGAAGGTCGCAGATCGCGTCGGCCAGCTGCTGGCTGTACTTGCTGGGCCGTGCCATTACTGCTCCCTGTCCGCCCGGATCACGGCTTGGCAGGCGCGGACGTGGTCATCGGCGTCTCGCCCGATTTGAACAAGAGCGCCCGCGATCTCTGCTCGTAGTTGGGCTGCCTGGTCACGTTCGATGGTGCCGGCGACGGCTTGGGACAGGCGAGCGGTATTGCAGGTGGCGAGGTCGTCGCGCAGCTGGAGGCTGCCATCACGCACGCCAGCAACAACAGCAGCAGGGACGGCCGCGGCCGCAGTGCGGTCTTCTTCATGCTTCGCTCCAATGGCGGCCAGCGTCTCGGCCTGGGCGTGCTCGGTGGCACGGGTCTGGTTGACCTGGGTGGCGACTGCCTCGGCGCTGGCGGCGCGCTGGTCGGCTTCCCTGGTCTCTGCCCGGTCGCCGCGCCAGACCCACCCCGCACCGAACATGGCTGCGGACCACAGGGTGAAGGCGGCGACTGCGATGGCGATGCGGTTCATTGCGTAGGCTCCGGGGGAATCACCGCGCCAACTCGGCGCATTGCGTCTTCCAGGGACATGACGCGCAGGCGCAGGCGGTGCGATTCCTCCTGCGCTGCCATGCGCAGCCGGATCTCGTCGGCCAGCTGATTGCTGGTGGCCACCTGGGATGCCTCCAGCGACTTGACCCGCTCCACCAGGCCATTGAGCAAGTCGACGTTGGCGTCGGTCTCGGTGCGCTCCTTGCGCCGGGACAGGATCGAGCCCCAGGTCTCGCGGACCAACCACAGCGCCACCGCGCCGCCAGCCAGCCACCACGGTGCGGTGTCCTCCGCCATCAGCCTGCCGCCTGCATGGCCGCGGCGTAGCACTTCGGCCAGCGGTCGATGTGAGGCTTCCCAGGTCGCCAGGCGTCCAGGTACTGCTTCCACCCCATCGACACGTTCCCCAGCTCGGGCAAGCGCTGCGGTAGCGTGAAGAGCAGCAGCCTGGCGAAGCCCGCAGCCAGGATGTCGTCCAGTTCAAGCTGCAAGTACACCGAAGCCTGATTGGCGCTGACACCTTGGGCTTTGCACAGTGCGGCAGCAGCCACGCGGGTCGACGGGTGGTTCAGCACCCCCCGAACGCCACCGCCTTCTTCGAACTGCCACAGGCCACGGGCTGGGCCCTTCACCTGCCGGCGGTGGGCAAGGCCTGACTCCTGCCCGGCAATGGCCAGCATCAGCACGCGAGCCTCGGGCGAGTCGTAGCGAGCGGCACCCAACAGGGCGAGCGCCGGCACGACCACGTGCTGCAGGCACTGCGCTGGGGTCATTGGCATCAGCAGCTGTGACATGGGTGGATCTCCGGCGATAGGTGCCCGTCACCGCAGCCCGGCAGGCTCGGCGAATTGGTCCGGTGAGGGTGGACGGGCGTGGATGGTTGCGGGGGCCGGATTCGAACCGGCGAATCTCCGGGTTATGAGCCCGGCAGCCTGGACCTCTGGCCTACGCCCGCAGAAACGAAAACGGCCCGCCGGTGAGGGCGAGCCGCTGGAATGGGTTGAAAAGAAAAAGCCCCCGGGTTTGCCGGAGGCTCTTATCTGATCGTGCCTGAAACGGTACGCTTGAGGTGCACACCTGTCAATAACTGGATCATGGACGAGAAATTCAAGCGCCGCTTTGGCAAGCCGCTGGCAGTGGAGAAAGGCGCCTTGCGTGGCGTGCAGACGATCAAGAATTGCGCTGAACTGGCCACGCTGGCGGGCCTTTTCATGTTCATTGCGAACACTTACGACTCGAAGCCGGCGTTCTGGGTTTCCCTGGCGTTGGTTGGGAGCCTCGCGACATTCATCACCATCCACGTAAACAACCTATTCCTCCGCATCGCAAGGCCAGGGACAAAGGGATATGTCCCCCTCTTCATTCTGTCTGTGGCCCTTGGCTTCACCTCCACCGTCCTCATCGAGGTCAAAGTCATGGTCCCGGTACTCTTAGCCATCGAGAAGCAGATCGCGGCTACGCCGCCCGGCCAGCAGCTTCCAGTCTTCCCCGCACACGCTGAAATCCCAGCTCAGCCATCAGCAGGTACTGCCGCACCGAAACCGGTCGCCGTCCCATCAGCTGAAGCAACTGCCGCGCCTGCTCCCACCGTTCCTCTTTCCGTCGCCCCGAACCGCAGTAGTAGCCCCGAAGCACGCAAGCCAGACTGACGTCGGTCCGCGCGATGTCGCTAACGATGTCCTCGATCGCCTGGGCGCGCGGGTCGGTCTCCATGGGCTTGTAGCCCTGCGTTCGACCTGGCATTTCGTGGTGTTCCATCAGCACCGCCAGCAGGTTCTTGGACTGGTGTCCGAGGTATTCGCAGTCCCGGTGCAGGGCAAACTCGCGCCCCCAGTGCTCCAGTTCACCGCGCACGTAGGCTCCGAAATAATCAGTCTGCATCGCGCATCCCCTTTAGCACGTTCTCGTCGAATCGGAACACCGGCAGCAGGCCGTCGGTGTCGCAGCTGCCCTGTCGGTCCGGCCGGCGCTGGCAGTGCGCCGGGCTGCTGCCGCGCTCGCGCATGGTGCAGACGGAGCACACGCCATGCCGGCGCAGGTAGGCGTTGTAGCGCTTCCGCGTGCGGGCCTCGGCGTTGGTCACGCTGCGGCCTCCCCGAACAGGGACGGCGCGGCGGCGAGATGCTCGATGACCAGCTCGACGCGTGCGCCCTTGGCATCCGGCTCCATGCGTTCGAGCAGGATGCGGCGGTGCTTCTTGTCGTCAACCCAGGCCACGCCGTTGAGGGCATCGGACAGCACCTTCTCGCAGTTGCCCAGGTCGATGCACTGCACCGTGTCGTCCCAGGTGTGCGGATCCTTGCGCGCGCGCTTCGCCCAGTCCTGCGGCAGGTTCGGGTACAGGCGGATGGTCAGCGCAATCCGGCCAGCATGCGGCTGGCCAATCCCTGCAGCCTTGGCCAGCCAGGCAACCTCGGCCTTGTAGGCCTTCGCCTCCTTGGTCGGAACCATGACGGCATGCCCCTTGATGGTCACAGCACGCCAGTAACGGTTCGAGCTGATCGGATACGGGAGGGTGAGGTGGATCATCGTGCGGCCTCCTTCAGCTGCAGCCGGGAAAGGGTGACGTTCAGGGCGGCCAGCTCGTCCATCTTCATGACGAGCCACATGCGCTTCTGCCCGTGGATGCCGTTGAAACTGCCCTGATGGCAGTCCTCGCACAGGGCCACGGTCGTGAAGTGCTGGCCCTGATTGATGTGGTGGGCGTCGCTCGGCCCTGGCCGGCTGCAGACGCTGCAGGGAAGCAGCTTCACCGCGTCCACGTGCCGCTTCTCGGCGGGCGTGAATGCTCTGGCGTTCTTGGTTCTCATGGGCAGCACCGCCCGAGCTTGCCGGCGGCCGGGCCACCAGCGATCATCTTTGGCGACCCAAAGGGAAGCTCGGGACAATGGATCAAGCAGCGTGGGCTACATGGATTCAGGTGGTCGCGGCCGTCGTCGGCATCGTTCTTGCGCTCTACATCCCAGTCCGGATGAAGCGTCTTGAAGACTTCGAGCGGGTGCGAGCAGTCGCCGCGCGTGTTGAGGGTCTGAAAAGGCTGCGCGATGCCTTCCAGCTGGCGATGACCCCGGACACTCAGATTCCGGAACCGCCGATGACGGAATTCGGCTCGCTGCATCGAGGGTGCACAGCCCTCATCGAGGACCCACTGACTGAAGCGGATTTCCTCCCCGTCATAGGTCGGATTTTGGATGTCTCCAAGGAAATGGCCAAGCACTGGGAGCGGCGGCGATACGGCCCGGTTACCCGCATCAGCGAAGTTGCATACATCAACGACGTGTGCGCGCGTTTCGACGCTGAACAGATCAGCTCTGAGGCGATAGTTTCCAAATGGCGAAGGAAACACTGGCTCGCGCTGGCCTTTCATTGAGCGCGTATCCATCACGCCACCCTCCTGTTCTGCCCGGCCATGTTCCAGAACTCGGCGCGCACGTCGTCGAGCATCACGTGGGTGTAGTGGTTGCCGATGTACTCGGTCAGGCCGTCGAACAGCTCCTGGAACCGGGCCTGTTCCATCTCGTCGAATGACAGGCTCTCGGCGCGCTTGACCGGGATGGTGCGAATCTCCGGCAGCACGCCGGCCAGCACCTTGCGGGCGCCTGCACCCAGCATCGCCTCGCAGGCGTCCAGCACCGCCGCGATGACCGGGGTGGCGTCCATCTCCACTGTCTCGCAGCACACGTCGGCGTCCAGCTGCAGGCGCTTCACCGCATCGTGCGCGCCCAGCTGCTCCCAGCCTTCGACGTTGTCGACCATCAGGTGGCCGATCTTGTGAATGAGACGGTGCTGCCATTCCTCGCGCGGCTGCTTCAGCTCGCCGCGGATCTGCCGCCCCACCCGGAACTTCCTGTCGCGCAGCAGGCGCTGGTCGACCTCATGGGCAGGCACCAGAGCGCCCACCAGCTCACCGGTGTTCGGGTCGATCAGCTTGGCCACCACCAGGTAGATCGGCCGGCGTGCGCGCTTGGCGCGGATCTTCTTCGCTGCCTCGGTCAGGGTCATGCGACCTCCCCCAGCTCGTCGGCTGCACTGCGGTTGACGTAGGACGTCGACCCGCCGTGCCAGGTCACCGGAACCACTCCGATGTTGCCGTGCCGGTTCTTCACCACGTTGATTTCTGCCGCGGTGCGCTCGGCCTGCGGGTTGGACAGGTCGCGCCACAGCATCATGATCTGGTCGGCTTCCTTCTCGATCTCCGAGCTGTCGGCCAGATGCTTCATCTGCGGCCGCTCTCCATCGGCCTCGCGGTTCACCTGGGCCAGCGCCACCACCGGGATCCGCAGGTCGCGCGCGAGGTTTTTCAGGCTACGGGTGATGCTGCCCACCTGCTGGTGTTTCGGCGCGCGCGACATCGATGCGATCTCGATGCGCTGCAGGTAGTCCACGTAGAGCGCGCGGATGCCCAGCTGGTGCTTCCACCGGCGGGCCTCGCGCACCACCTCGGTGATGTCCGGCGATGGCCGGTCGTGGATGCGCACCGGCAACGCCCCGTACTGCTCGGCGGCGTGCAGCAGCGAGCCGACGTCGTCGTGGCGGAACTTGCCAGCGCGCAGGCGACCGACGTTGACACCCGACCCAGCGGCCAGCCAGCGCAGGCCCACCTGGTCGGCAGGCTGCTCGCCAGAGATCAGGCCCACCGCCCCACCCTTCGCGCCGGCGGCAGTGGCGCCAAGCAGGAAGCCCGTCTTACCCATCGCCGGCCGCGCACCGACGATGATCAGGTCGCTGTCGTGGAAGCCGCCCAGCGCCTCGTCCAGATCGAAGATGCCGGTGGAAACGCCGATCAGCTTCCCGCCGTTGCGTTGCGCTTCCATGGCCTGAGCCACGGCGGCATCGAGCGCCGACTGCGAGGTGTGTTCGTAGCTCCGGTCTGCGGTGTGCAGGGTCATCAGCCGCTGGATCGCGGCGTCGACCGCGTCCTCCTGCCGCGCCCGCGCGCCTTCCTGCAGCTCCCGCGCGATCGCCAGGGCCTCACGGTCACGCCAAGCTGCCAACAAGATCGAGGACTGATAGGCCGGCTGGCTGCTGGGGTACAGGTCGCGGTCGGCACCGATCAGCAGCGCCAACTCGCTCAGGCGCGCGCTACCCATCCGGTCCGCCACGTCGGAGATCGTCACCGCGTCGACGGGCTTGCCGCCGGAGTCCATGCTGCGGATCAGCTCCCACAGTTGGCCGTGTGCCTCGTTGCCGAAGTGGCACGACTGCAGCGGCATGTCGGCGATGCTGGACGGGCGGCACATGGCGGTGTGCAGCACTTGGCGCTCGACCTGGTGAATGGCGGAGCGGTGGTTGTCTTCGAGGGTCGTCATGCGCTGAGCCTCGGCAGTGCGCCCTTCTGCGGAGCCGAAGTCGAACCCGGCCTGGTCGGCGCTTGGTTCTGCGCGCGGCTCAGCCAGGAATTCACGAACCGCATCGCGCCGCTGCGGGTCTTCCGGTTCTTCGGATTCGCGATCGTCCAGGCCTTCATCGCCCGCAGCTGCTGCAGCACGTCGATGGCCGGATAGAGGTCGGCGAACTCGCGGACCTGAGCCTCGGTGATGTCGAAGTCCTTCCCGTCGTTCAGCAGGAAGCTGACGGCGACTGGCGAAGCAGGCTCCGGTGGCAGCAGGTCAGCGGCCGGAGCCGGCTCGGCCGGCGCAGCGCAAGTGGTTTGGTTTGGGTTCTCTCTGGGTTGGGTTGGGTTGGGTTCTGTTTGGGTAACCGTTGGGGGAACCGTTTCAGAAACCGTTTCTGCAACGGTTTGGAGAACGGTTCGGTAGTCGTTACCCAAGTGCTTGACGTACTTCAGGATTGAGCCGGCCACACGGGCCTTTGCCTCCCCCTTCGGAAGCGCCTCGAACTCCGCCATACGCGCCGCTGCCACGTTGCCGTTGGCGACCTTGTTCCAGCGCAGGAATCCGGGCAGAAAAACAACCCCTTCGAAACGGTATGCGAAACCGTTTCGAGACAGTTCGGCAAACCCTTCCGAGACCCTTTCCAGAGACCACCCGAGGTCGGCCATCACGTAGCCATCCGGGCAGCGGTAGCAGCCCAGCCCGTTCGAGTGGGGGCCGGTCATCAGGTAGGCGGCCAGCAGCTTGCCGGCGTCGGTCCACTCCTGGGCATCCTGGCTCTGCCAGAACGCGCACTGGATCTGTCCATACTCACGCATGGCCGGCCCCCTTCAGCAACTGCAGGCAGCCAGCGATGAACCACAGGGACCGCACGGCCAGCATGGCCCTCTCGGTAGCGTTCATGGCCACTTCGCTCCCAGGCTCTTGGCCAGCGGCTCCATCAGCGCGGCCAGCTTCGAGAACTGGGCCAGCGCCTCGGCGTGCTGCGCTTCGGGGGAGATCAGGTAGCGCTCGATCAGGTAGTGGATCGGCGTGACATCCTTCGTCTCGGCGATGTAGCGCTCCAAGTCGTCGATCGACAGGCCGCGCGGCTTGCCACCGCTGTCGCAGCCGGCCAGCTTCTCGCTCAGCTTCGAAGGGGCCATGTCGAGCCGACCGGCGATCGCCGTCACACCCGCGCCGGCGTACACCTGGGCCGCGATGTGCTCACGCAACGACCTGTTGCGCGCGATGCCGTCATCGTAGGTAATTGTTAGGCTTTTCATGCAGTTATCCCGTGGGTGGGAATGCGGGGGAAGACGTTTTCCCCCGCGTTCCCCTGGCTGGTTCTGAAAATGGCCGCATCCCCAATCGGAGTGCAGCCTGGTGGCAAAAACGAATCAGCTGGCCGGAGCCAACGTCCTGACGCTCATGCGGATGGGTGGGAAGTGGTTCGTGCTGAAGCGGGTCGGCGAGCGGGTCGACGTGCGGCCGGTCGGCCAGGTTGCGAAGAGGCGGCGGAGGAAGGTTCCGGGGGTAGTGATCCCCTTCCCTGTCGCCTCGGGTGGTGTCCGTTGATGCGTCCCGCAGCCTGTGTACGGTCGGCCTGCAGCACCCACCGAACCCACACAGGAGTTACCAATGCGAGAACCCCAATCGACCCGCGCCGTAGAGCGTGCCCAGCGGGAACGCCACGAGCTGCAGCAGCAGCTGGCCGAGATCGAACAGATGTTCGCCGGCGCCCCCACCCAGCCAGAGCTACTGGAGGAACTTCGCCGGGTTGCCAAGAACGGATCGCCGGCCGAAGCGAGGCAACTGCTCGCAACAGTGCAGCGCGTGCTTGTGCCCCTGCAGTAGCGCGGCCGGCGTCCATCTCAGGCGGCGGCCTCGGCTTCCGGGGTCTGCCAGAGATCGGGGCGGAGGGAGTGGCGCTTCACCTCTCCCCCCGTCGCCTTCTCGATCTCCACGACCCTTTCGGCCGGGATCGTCGCGCCCTTCTCCCACTGGGAGACGAGGCCCTGCGTAGCCGGTGAGCCCGATGCGGTCAGCAGATCGGCGAACGCCGACTGCGACAGCCCCTTTTCTTTGCGGTAGGTGGCGATGTCCATGGGCGGCATTATTAGCGCCCCTGATGTGAAAGATCAATAGCGCCCCTCATGGCTTCCTGAACCCGCTCCAATTAGCGTTCCTGATATGGAAAACAGTCGTAAGTCGAAGCCCACCCCGGCGGATGTCGCCGCTGCCGCGAAGCTCAAACTGGAGTGGCAGGCGCGTGCACGGTCCCTGGGGTTGACCCAGGACCAGGTCGCTGACGAACTGGGCATCACACAGGGAGCCGTGAGCCAATACCTCAACGGCAAAATCCCGATGAACTATCGGACGCTGCTGGTGTTCTGCCGCTTGCTGGGTATCAGCGACACCGATGTGCGTCGCGACTTACCAGAGCAGCAGCTCCTCGGCCCCCCGACGGATAGCGGCGACTGGGCGGACATTAAAGGCTATGCCCAGGCGATGGGCCTTGGTGGCGGCCCAGAAGCTCAGGAGTACGCAGAAACGCACCGACTGAAGTTCCGCGCCGAGTCGCTGGCGAGGAAGCGGCTGCGCCCGGACGCACTGGCTGTAATGTACGGCCGCGGCGACAGCATGGAACCGCGCATCCACAGCGGTGATGCCGTTCTTTTCGACACGACAGATACCCGCCCACGCGACGGTCATCTGTACGTGATCATGGTTGACGGAGGCGGCGCGGCCAAGGAATACCAAGTGAAGCGCTGCGAAGTGATCGATGACCTGGTGTTCTTCAAGGCCGACAATCCGCGAGGCGACCACAACTGGCGTAAGCCGAAGCGCATGGACAGCCCCCGTCACCCAATCCAGGTGATCGGCCGCGTGCGATGGATCGGGAGCTGGGAAGAATGAGCATGCCGCGTGAACGACAGGCCGGTACCGAAGGGTTGGACACGTCGCCGACCGCTGGAGACCTTGAAGCGTTACTGCCCGATGTTCGAGCAAGCGGAAATCGTACGCTCGAGTTCGTGCTGCTGACGCACATTATGGTCAACCACCTCATGCAGGCGGCGCCGCACTACCGGCGCTCGCTGGACGTGCTTTACGACGACATCGAAGAACTGCTCGCGGATGGCCCAGTAAGCGCACCCGCATCCGAAGTCGCTGCCGTCCGCTTGCTGACCGACAGGCTGGCCAATGCTGTCGAGGATTTGGACGCGTGTCTGGCTGAGGCGCGGAACATTGCGGCCAAGCTCCACCCGGATCAGGTCCGCTAACCTGCGTAGGGCTGAAGAGAAATATAAGCGCCCCTATTGACACGTAAGATTAGCGCCCCTAATCTCACACCCGTCGGCCCCACCGGGCCATATGACGGGGTCACCCATGGCAGTCCGCACCGCAAACGACCTGGCCCGCGCTGCCCAGCGCAGCCATGACCGCCGCGCACCGGCCGAACCGAACGACGAGGCCTTCCAGTTCGCCTGCGACCACGTGGCGGCGGAACTGGAGCGCGAGGGCGACGTCGCCCCGCTGGTCGAGAAGCTGAGCCAGGCTCGGCACGTGATGACCCACCTCCTGACGCAGGAGGTTCCGGCCCACCTGTTGCCCCACTTCCGCGAGCTGGCCGACCTGGTCCGCGACATGTCCCGCCGCGTGGACGCCTCGATGAAGGATTTCGAGGCCGGGCACCTGGAGGACGCCGCATGACCGCCGCCGAACGCGAGCATCGGCACCACGTGGTGGCCACTGTCGTCGCCAATGCCCTTGCGTTCTGCCTGGGCGTGCTGGCCGCCTTGCTGGCGCAGGCGGTGCTGTCGTGAGCGCCGGGCTGCTGGCCGTCGGCGTGGATGCCGCCCTCGACAACTGTGCGCACTACCTGCGCGAGGAACGGGGCTTGGCCGACGCCGCCGCACAGATCGACGCCGTGCGCATGGCCTTTGCCAACGTCCGCGCCGCTGCCCGTGCCTACCGCGATTCCAGCGACTTGGTCGACGTGATCGTCACCGGTGATCGCTTGGACGCCGCTCTGGCGGCCTGCGAACCCACCGACACCGATCACAACCGCGAGGCCGTGGACGGCCTGTGCGTGGAGGAATCCGATGATGCGCGCTGACCGTTACGGCGTCTTCTCCGTCTGTCCCGTCACCCGCACCGAGCAGCTGGTGACCGTTCACCGGTGGGCTTGGATGGCCACGCTGTGGGCTGCACAGCTCGACCACGTGGGCGTGCTGTTCGTGCACCTGGTGCGGCCGGTGCGCGTCCCTGTCCGTCGGCGTCGCCTGCTCGCGCGCATTGGCTGCCGCAACGCAGCCGAATTCCTCGCCTTCCTGGGCTGCATCGCCATCGTCCTCGGCCTTGGCTGGGCGATGTGCTGGCCGCTGGCCTGGTCCTGACTTCCCGCCGGCGCGGCCGGCTCCTACGAGAGGCACCACCGATGTTCCAACTCGATCAACACGATGCGGTGTTCTCGCATCTGAACCTGCGGAAGGAAAAGCACGGCGACGAAGACGCGGCCGCTGCTGACCTGAAGTTCTCGCTGAACGCTCCGAACACGATCCTCAACACCATCGACCCGGCCATCCTGCCGGCGTTCTGGAAGAAGGCCGACAAGGGCCAGCAGCAGAACCTGCCGATGGAAGGCAGCACCGACCTGGTAGCGCTGAACCTGCCGCTGCTGGGCGAGCAGGACATCACCGGCAAGTTCGAAGGCTACGAGCTTTCGATCGGCTCCCTGATGGACCACATCGAGCCGGTGTTCTTCGCCGACGCCAAGGTGAAAAAAATCACCTGGAAGCCTCTCGAAGGCGGCAGCGTGGCCATGGGCTTCACCGTCTCGGTGCTGCTGGACGAGGACGAAGACGCCGAGCTGATCTCCGCCTGGCGCCGCGGTGAGGTGCGTCTGACCCTCACGCCGCCGAGCGCCGCCCCGCAGCAGGCCGACCTGGCCGCGTAACGAACTCCCCCGCCCGCCCCCTGCGGGTGCCTGCGCCGGCCAGGCCTTCCACAAAGCCGGCACCTCATTTCATGTCGAAAAAAAGGAATTGCCATGTCCGAAGCCCTGATCCCGCTCGAATCTGTAAACGCCGTCGAGGTCTTCACCGGCGGCGGGCTGGACGACCTACTGGCCCGCATCCGCGCCGAGGCAGTGACCTTGGTGCCGAACGTCAAGACCGTGGCCGGGCGCAAGGAAATCGCCTCGATCGCCTACAAGGTGTCGCGCTCCAAGACCGCCATCGATGACGCCGGCAAGGCGCTGGTGGCCGACCTGAAGAAGCAGACCGGCGACATCGACTCGGCCCGCAAGAAGGCACGCGACACCTTGGACGCGCTGCGCGACGAAGTGCGCAAGCCGCTCACCGACTGGGAGGAAGAACAGGCCCGCATCGAGCGCGAACGCGTAGAGGCTGAGGAACGCGCCCGTGCTGAGGCCGAAGCAGCACGCCTGGCCGAGATCTCCCGGAAGGAAGAAGAGATCCGCGCGCGCGAGGAAGCCGTGCGCGCTGCTGAAGAAGCCGAGCGCCAGCGCGCTGCCGCAGAGCAGGCCGAGCGTGAGCGCGTCGAGCGCGAGGCCCGCCTGCAGGCTGAGGCCGCAGAGAACGCGAAGCGCGAGGCAGCTGCTGCCGTGGAGCGAGCCGAACGTGAGGCCCGCGAAGCCACCGAGCGCGCAGCCCGTGAGGCAGCCGAAGCCGAGCAGCGTGCCAAGGATGCCGCCGAGAAGGCCGAGCGCGAAAAGGCCGAGGCCGTCGCTGCCGCTGAGCGCCGCGCCCAGGAAGAAGCCAACCGGGCCGAGCGCGAGCGTCAGGCCAAGGCCGATGCGCAGCGCCGGGAGGATGAGGCACGCGCCGCCGACGTCGAACACCGCCGTTCGATCAACCGCGCCGCCATGGCCGCACTGATCGCACAGGGCATCAGCGAAGACGATGCCGCCACCGTCATTACCGCCATCGTGCAGGGCAAGGTCCCGGCCGTGGCCATCCGCTACTGAGGCACCCCATGAACCAGATGACCACCCGCGCCGCTGCCGGCGCCCTGATGACCAGCGAGCAGGCCGAAGCCATCCGCGGCGCGTTGAAGTCGAGCCTGTACCCGGGCGCCAGTGATGCGTCCATCGACATGGTGCTGAGCTACTGCCAGGCGGCCGGGCTCGACCCGATGACCAAGCCGGTGCACATCGTGCCCATGAAGGTGAAGATCGGCGAGAACCCCGACGGCACCCCCGTCAACGGCATGCGCGACGTGGTTATGCCCGGCATCGGCCTTTACCGCATCAACGCCTCCCGCACGGGTCAGTACGCCGGCTGCAGTGAACCCGAGTTCGGACCAACCTGCACCATGGAGTCGGTGCGCGACGTGTGGTCGGATGGCCCCAATGGCCGCAGGCAGAAGACGCAGAAAGCTATTCAGCTGCACTACCCGGAATGGTGTCGCGTAACGGTCCGCAAGCTGCTCGGCAACCAGGTGGTGGAGTTCTCCGCCAAGGAATACTGGCTGGAGAACTACGCTTCCAAGAGCGATGGCAGCCCGAACGCCATGTGGGAAAAGCGCGCCTTCGGGCAGCTGGCGAAGTGCGCAGAGGCCCAGGCGCTGCGCAAGGCGTTCCCGGAAGCGGTCGGCTCCCAGCCCACCGCCGAGGAAATGGAAGGCAAGGACATCATCGATGCCGAATCCGTGCGCGCTGATCGCCGCCCCTCCACCGCTGGCGCCAACATCCGCCAGCAGCAGGCCGAGCCGCAAGACACCCCGGAGCGTCAGGCGCTGTACGCCAGCCTGAAGGATTTCGCCGACTGCGGAATGGAGGAATACGAGGGCGCCTGGGGCCGCCTGACCAAGGAGCAGCGACAGCTGATCGGCAGCGCGGGCCACGAAACGCTGAAGGGCATCGCCGAACGCGCCAGCGCCACCGTAGTCGAAGAAGGCGACCAGCAGCCGGCAGCCGATGAAGAGGTGCCGCTGTGATCGTCATCGGGTGCGACCAGGGCAGCGAGGCGTGGCACCGCGCCCGCGCCGGCATCATCACGGCCAGCATGTTCGCCACCGCGCGCTCGCGCGTGGGCGAGCTGACCGGCCAGCAGCGCACCTACGTGGACGCGGTGCTGTCCGGCCTGGCCGAGAAGACCGCGATGGAGCGCGCCGGATACAAGGCCGTGCCGCGCTCGGCAATCATCGAAAAGGCCATCGCCGGCGAGCCCATCGGCGATTTCAGCGAGGCGTCGAAGAACTACGCCTTCCGGCTGGCCATCGAGCGAATCAGCGGCGAGCCGCTGGACGAAGGCTTCGAGACGTTCGCCATGCGCCGTGGCCATGAGCTGGAGCCCGAAGCCCGCGCCGAGCATGAGGTGCAGTCCGGCCTGCTGGTGAAGCGCGCTGGGTTCGTGTTGAGCGACTGCGGCGACTACGGCTGCTCAGCCGACGGGTTCATCGGCGAGGACGGGGGCAGCGAGTACAAGTGCTTCATCAACCCGGAGAAGTTGCGCGCCTTCCACATCGACAACGATGCGAGCGAGGTGTTCGAGCAGGCCCAGGGCTGCATGTGGCTGACCGGCCGGCAGTGGTGGCACATCGGTCTGTACTGCCCGGCGCTGGCCGCTGTGGGCAAGCAGCTGTGGTGGCGCCGCTTCGACCGCGACGAGGCGTTCATCGCCAAGCTGCGCACCGACCTGGAACCGTTCCGGCAGATGGTGGTCGGGTTCGAGCAGAGCCTGCGCGCTGTTGATCACCAGCAGGTGGCGGCATGAGGGGCCTCAACTACGACTATCCCCACGTCGGCACGAAGCGCGGCGGCAACAACCGCGCCCGCCAGTTCGACCACGTGATCGACGGGAAGCGCGTCACGACCATGGAAGTGGCTGAAGCGCTGGGCCTGTCCAAGAAGATGGCCGCCGCAAGGCTGAAGCGTGGCCCGTTCCCGCTCACCTGGGAAGGCCTGCGCGGAGATCCGCCGGCATGAAGACCTGCACGAAGTGCGCGGCCCGGCTGCCGCTGCGGTTCTTCCCCCTGATCAACGGCAAGGCCACCGCCGCATGCGCGCCCTGCCGGAACACCGAGCGCCGCCTGCACGACCCGCTGCGCCCCCTGCGCCGCGATCCGCTGCAGGTCCGCCTCAACAACCTCACCAACCTGTGGCACGGGCCAGTGCGCCGCGTGCCGCTTCGGAGCCACGCATGAAGATCCAGCAGATTGCCCCGTGCAACAAGGTGACCAGCTGTAAGACGGACCCCAAGTATTACGCGCCGTCGACCAGCTACGGCAGCGCCTGCCCGACCCGTACAGCTGCCATTGCCCTGCAGAAGTTGGAACAGGCCTACGCGGAGGACAAGGCAACCCATGAAGCGAACCTACCCGCGATGGCGGCCAACCAGGAAATCATCGAACGGGTAACAGCGCTGATGGCCGAGATCGGAATGCCGTCGCGCTTCAGCGAACGCGATTTGCGCTCACGATCCCGTTACCCGAAGTCGATCACGCATGACGCCGGCTACCTGACCGACCTGCGCCGGGAGGTGAAGACGAGCGACGGGTGGGACCATGCGCAAGCAACCTACGAGCGTTTGCTGGCCGACTACCGCCGGTTCGAAGCGGAAGCGGCGAAGCAGAAGGAGCAGGCTGATCGCCACAAGGAAAGGGAGCACAACCGGCTGATCGAGCAGCGCAAGGCGGATATGGCTCTGGCCGCGATGCTGCTCAGGTACGAGCTCCCCATCGATGCGTCATGGGAGGACGTCCTGGAAGCCTTGCGCGGCCGTGATAAGCGCCTCGACTTGGCCGTGGCGATGCGACAGACGCGCGGCGATTGGAGCGAAGGCCCCTACCGTGTGCGCCATGCGCTCGACCGGTTCTCCGTCGAAACCGACGAGGACAAGGCCATTGCCAACGACGTGCTGGATTGCCTGCGTGACTTCGACGACGGCCGCGTGTTCCGCGATACGACCTGGAACTACGACGTTCTGTTCGCAAGCATGGCCGACCAGCAGCTGTCGGCGGATGTGCAGACCGCCCTGGACAACGCACGGGACACCTACTGATGACCCACCACCGCTACGACCGCCGGCTGCCGAAGCGCACCGAGGGCTTCGCCTGGGGCCGGTCCATCGACAAGGTGCTGGGCGGCCACGTCCTCACCTACCGCCTGTTCCGCCGCGACCTGGCCGGAAAGCTGCACATCGAGACGCGGACGTTCCAGCTCAACGACCACCGCCGGCACATCGCGCTGCAGCTGCTGATCGCACGCCGCCAGCTGCGCGAACGCGTCGAAGCCATCGGCTATGCCCTGATCGAGGCCGAACAGGCCTCCCAACTGCAGGAGGTTGCATGAACGATATCGACCAGACCGCGCTGGAAATCGCGCGAGCATTCATCCCGGTGGACGTGGTTGGCCAGCAGCGCGCCAACCTGCAGGTGGCCATCATCGAGGCCATCAAGAAGCACGCGAACCCGAAGACCCTGGCGGACGTGCGGCCCGGTGGGATGGTGAGGCTGGGGGATCAGGCCGAGCGGGCGCGGTTCGAGGCGTGGGCCGAAGGCGCAAGCCTCAACATCGCACGATTCAACGATGGCGGATATTGCGACGAACGCACGGTTTCAGCATGGCTGGCATGGCTCTCCGCCCAGCCCTCCCCGGGTGGTCAGGGGGATGCGCTTGACCTCGTAATGGGCGAATGCGAGCAGTGGTTCGATGTGACCGACGTGGACCTGACGGCTGCCGCTGAAAGCATCATTGCAGCCCTCGCCGCCCGCCAGCCGGTGGGGGACCATCTTGCGCAAGACCGCAAAATGGTCAGCCAGCCGGTGGGGGTGCCGGCGGCGTGGATGCACACTCACAAAGCTACAGGCCGGGTTGAATTCGGCTTATCGCCCATGTACGACTGCGACTTCAACGCAGTGCAATGGGATTCGGTGGCGCTCTACGCAGCCCCCGCGCAGGCCGTGGACCTGGGGGCGGTTCGCGAGGCCCTGCAGGCCGCTGAGGGGCTGGCGACCGTCTGCGCGTCAGTTGATGGCTATTCCCGGGAGGAAGTGGCCGCCAGTGGCCGCGCGATGAAGCAGCAGTTTGCCGACGCACTTGCCAAGGTCGACAGCCAGGCGGTGGGCAAATGAGCGGATCCCCAGCCCCGTGCTGCGCAAGGCCCTCATGGAGAGATCTCAGCCAAGGCATCGGGGAAAGGCGCAACTGGTACTGCCCGAGCTGCAAGGCACATCACTACGACGGCAGACTGTGGAGCGCGGAGGAATGGTCTCGCTGGATCGAGTCAGCTGCAGATGACCAGCCTGCTGCCTGTCGCCGATGCTCCAATGCCGAGGCCACCGGAGATCACTACGACGGATTCTGGTGCGGCGTGGCGCAGCCCAATCGCACGCGGAGACTTGTTCTTGGCCATCAGCAGTGCACCGCCTATGTTCGCGGAGGACAGACCAATGGCTGACCAGCTGCTCACCGCTGCAATGGTCCACGTGTTCGCCCTGGCCGGGTTTGCGGCCGGCATCGCCACCCTGTGGGCGATCAGCCGCGCATGCCGCGCCGCGCGCGCAGGGCTGCGCTGGTGCTGGCGGAGGTGCGCTCATGGCTGAGGCAATGACGCTGGTGGCCCACGGTGCAAAGGCGCGGCAAAACTTCGACGCTGACCCGCCGCGCTGCATGACCTGCGTGTACTTCCGCCGTGAGCCGCACACCTTGCACGAGCTGCGACAGGTGAAGAACCGCCGCGGCAAGGTCAAGACGATCAAAGTCCCGATGCGCAAGGACGCGCTGCTGAATCCGATCGTCGACCGATGCAGCTTCGGGAACTTCCTGACCAAGCCGCACAGCGTCTGTGATGAATGGCGCAGCCGAACCGGGGAGGTAATCGACAGTGAATGACCAGCTCTTCCCCCGCGAACCACGCCGCATGAAGCAGCCGGCCAAGGACGTGCTGCGCGAGCAGCTGGTGGTCGCGGCCGATGAAGTGATCCGCCTGCGCGCAGAGGTCCTGCGGCTGCGCGGCCAGATTTACCAGGCCACCGAGCAGCTGTGCGCTGCGCTGGCCACGAACTGAAGGAGGACAACATGGCCGACAGCCCCTACCTGTCCCGTGACGATATCAAGGCGCTTTGCCGCACGCCGCGGCGGAAGGGCCAGGCCGAGTTTCTGCGCAACAACGGGATCCGGCACTATCTGGACGCCCACGGGTGGCCAGTGGTGCTGTGGTCCGCGATCGAGGGCAAGCCGGAGCCGAAGACGCCGCCGGCGACCGATTGGAAACCGAACAAGGCCGCATGATGGGAAGGAAGCCGACAAAGCCGGGGGCGATCCCCCGGTTCCGCAAGCGCAAGCAGAAATCCGGCGTAGTGCACTACTACTACGACCACGGCGGCAAGCCGCGCAAGGAAACTCCGCTGGGTAGCGATTACGGCCTGGCCATCCAGAAGTGGGCGGAGTTCGAACGGGCGTCGACGATCCCCGCAGGCGCGAAGCTGACGTTCCGCCAGGCCGCAGAGCGCTATCAGGTCGAGGTCATCCCCACCAAGGCCGAGGGCACCCGCAAGGCGAATAAGCGCGAACTGGACAAGCTGATCGAGTTCTTCGACGACCCACCGGGACCGCTCGATGCCATCCGGCCGACGCACGTGTTCAATTACCTGCAGTGGCGCCGCGATGCGCCGGTGAGCGCGAACCGCGAGAAATCGCTGCTGTCGCACCTCTGGAACTGGTGCCGAAAGAAGGGCTACACCGACCTGCCAAACCCATGCGCGGGCGTGAACCGCAACCGGGAGGACGGCCGCGACGTGTACGTGGAGGACGACGTGCTGCAGCGGGTGTACGACGCTGCCGACCAGGTACTGAAGGACGCGATGGACCTGGCCTACCTGACCGGCCAGCGGCCAGCGGACGTGCGCGAGCTGGACCGCCGCAACATCAAGGACGGAGTGCTGGTGCTGCGCCAGAGCAAGACGAAGATGCAGATGCGCATCGCCATTACCGGCGAGCTGAAGGTGTTGATCGACCGCCTGCTGTCGCGGAAGCGACCGGACGATGCGCCGATCAGCACGCGCCTGTTGCTGGGCGAGGACTGGCTGCCGATCGGCAAGGATGCGCTGCGCTACCGCTTCGATCGAGCGCGCGAGCGTGCCGGCATCCCGAAGGACCAGTTCCAGTTCAGGGATCTGCGAGCCAAGGCCGGCACCGATAAGGCCGATTCGGCTGGCGATATTCGGAAGGCACAGCAGCAGCTCGGCCACCAGTCAGTGACCACCACAGAGATTTATGTGCGTAAGCGCCGCGGTGCTTTGACCAGCCCGACGAAGTGAATTGCGGAGCGGTCGATATTTTGCGGAGCGAGGGGGAAGGGCTGAAACCCTTGGTGCATATGGTGGGCCGTGAAGGATTCGAACCTTCGACCAAAAGATTAAAAGTCTTCTGCTCTACCGACTGAGCTAACGGCCCATTGCACTGCCCCAGCCTTTCGGCGGGGTGGGCATTCTACCCTACTTTGGCGGGCCGGGTGAAACCCCAGCGTGTCGAGGTTGCCGGCCAGCGGCCGGCACTACCCGATCTGGCGAACCCGCTTAAACCTTCCGGGCCTCACGCGCATCCAAGCTGTGAGTCCCGCCCGGAGCCACGGATGCGCCTGCCCCTCTGCCTCGTTGCCGCCCTGCTGCTGCCCTGTACGGCACTGGCCACCCCATCCCAGGTCGTCACTGACGACATCGCCCGCTTCTGGGCCACCTATGATGCGGTGCGCGCCGAGCCTGATGCCGAACGCCGGGTGGCGCTGGTCCAGCAACGCTACATCGATCCGGGCAGCCCCGGCCTGCATGCGCTGATGCAGGTGCGCAACTACACCGCCCGCGAATACGCCGAGGCCATGCAGGCCTGGCCGCGCTTCTGGACCTCAGTACGACCGCTCACCGCCAACGCGCAGCAGGCCAGTGCCACGCTGGAGCGCGATCTTGTCGCCTTCCGTGCGCTCTACCCTGCCCTGCGCCCGGCCACCATCACCTATGCGGTGGGCGTGCTGCGCACCGGTGGCACCACGCTGGATGACAAGGTACTGATCGGCGCGGAGATGGCGCTGGGCGATGAGCGCGTGGACGTGAGCGAGCTGCCGGCGAAGATGCGCGACCGCCTGCGGATCTTCTACGACAGCCGGCCGGGTGCGAACAACGCGCAGAACAACCTGCACGAATACGTGCATACCCAGCAGCGCGAGACCACCGGCAGCCTGGCCCAGTACGCGGTACGCGAAGGCGTGGCCGAATACGTGGCAGAGCGCATCAGCGGGCGCCGCCCGGCGTTGCCGCTGTACACCTATGGGCCAGCGCACGAAGCGGAAATCCGCGCGCGCTTCCGCACGGAGATGCACGGGGACAACCTGGACAATTGGCTGTACAACAGCGCGCGCAATCCATTCGGGGTGAGTGACCTGGGCTACTACGCCGGCTACCGCATTGCGCAGGAGTACATGCGCCGGCAGACCGACGAGAGGACTGCTGTCGCGCGGATGATCGAGTTGGACTATGCCGATCCGGCTGCGGTGCGGGCCTTCATCGAGGCATCGGGATGGTTGCAGGCCAGGTAGATCAAGGAGTGCGGACAAGCGCTTGGCACCCACCGAGGGAGTGATTGCCCCACCGGTGAAGCCGGCCAGCGGCCGGCTCTACCGGAAGCGGTCAGGCGTACAGCGTCGGGTCGGCGACGCCGGCCTCGGCAAAGCCCTGCGCGCGCAGGCGGCAGGCATCGCAATGACCGCAGGCGGCGCCGTTGGCGTCGGCGTTGTAGCAGGACACCGTCAGGCCGAAGTCCACGCCCAGGCGCACGCCTTCGCTGACGATCTGGCCCTTGCTGAGGAACTGCAGCGGCGCGTGCACCTTGATGCCCGCGCCCTCCACACCCGACTTGGTGGCGAGGTTGGCCAGCGCCTGGAACGCGGCCACGAACTCGGGGCGGCAGTCCGGGTAGCCGGAGTAGTCGACGGCGTTGACGCCGCAGAAGATGTCGTTGGCGCCGAGCACTTCGGCCCAGCCCAGGGCCAGCGACAGCATGATGGTATTGCGCGCCGGCACGTAGGTGACCGGAATGCCGGCACCGCCCGCCTCCGGTACGTCGATGTCATCGGTCAGCGCCGAGCCACCGATGCTGCGCAGGTCCACGTCCACGGTCTTGTGCGCGACCACGCCCTGGGCCTTGGCCACGCGGGCGGCGGCATCCAGTTCGGAGGTATGGCGCTGGCCGTAGCGCACGCTCAGGGCATGCACGGCAAAGCCCTGTTCCTGGGCCATGGCGATGACGGCGGCTGAATCCATGCCGCCGGAGAGAAGCACGACTGCCTTCTTCATGGAAAATCTTCCGGTTGGGAGGGGAAAGCCAGCACGCTGTCCCGCGCCGGAGCTACATCAGGGAACGCTGCGCCGGCTCATCGGCCCGGCTCGTCGTTCCACAGGATTTTATGCAACTGCATCTGGAAGCGCACCGGCAGCCGGTCTTCGACGATCCAGTCGGCCAACTGCCGCGCGCTGATCTCGCCCTTGCTCGGCGAGAAGAACACGGTGCAACGCTTCACCAGGCCGTGCTCGGCGACCATGGCCTTGGCCCAGTCGTAGTCCTCGCGGTTGCAGATGACGAACTTGATCTGGTCGCGGACGGTCAGCAGCGGCAGGTTTTCCAGGCGATTGCGGACGGCTTCGGCCGAGCCCGGCGTCTTGATGTCGACCACGCGCGACACGCGCGGGTCCACTGCACTGACATCCAGCGCGCCGGAGGTTTCCAGCGAGACATCCATGCCCGCATCGCACAGCTTCTGCAGCAGCACCAGGCAGCGCTTCTGCGCCAGCGGCTCGCCGCCGGTCACGCAGACGTGGCGGACGCCCTGGGCCAGCACCTCGGCCACGATGTCGTCGATGTCCCACCAGGTGCCGCCGTGGAAGGCATAGGCGGTGTCGCAGTACTGGCAGCGCAGCGGGCAGCCGGTCAGGCGCACGAACACGGTCGGCCAGCCGGCGGTATCGGCTTCGCCCTGCAGCGAGGTGAAGATCTCGGTGATCTTCAGGCGCGGCAGCGGCGACTGCACGATGTCGCTGGGGGTGGCGACGGCGTTGGACGGGGTAACGGCGGTCATGGCGGAAAGTTCTTCATGGGACGGGCAGCCGATTCACGGCGCCGGAAACGAAAGCAGCCGAGCATGGGCTCGGCTCTACAGGAGGCTGCCGGGCATCAGCCCAGCGCCACGGTGCGTATTGTACGCCCGGTCAGCGGATCTGCTTGCCCAGGCGGATGGACTGCAGACGGTCCTGCGCGGTGCGCGCGGCGTCCGAGCCGGGGTACTGCGCCACGACGGTCTCCAGCGTCTGCTGGGCCTGGTCGACCTTTCCCTCGCCGTACTGCGACAGGCCGATCTTGAGCAGGCCGCCCGCGGCCTTGTCGTGGGTCGGATAGCGCGAGAGCAGCTCTCGGAACTGGGCCTCGGCCATCGGGAAATTGCGGGTGGCGTAGTAGCTCTCGCCCAGCCAGTACAGCGCGTTCGGCGCGTAGACGCCGTTCGGGTACAACTCCAGGAAGCTCAGGAACAGCTGCGCCGAATCGTCGTACCTGCCGGCCTTCAACGCATCGAAGGCAACGTTGTAGGAGGTGCGCTCG
>NZ_JAOCGL010000119.1:0-10729 GCF_029842485.1 Stenotrophomonas sp. GD03777 | reverse complement strand
CACGCGCCTCGGCCACTGCTTCGGCGAAATTGCCGAACAACACGGTCACCAGCAGGATCGCGGTCACTGCCATGCCGAAGCCCAGCGGCGCATTGCCGGTCAGTGTGACGATGGCCGCGACGATCGTGCCAGCCATCACCACCGCCATCACCGGGCTGCGCACCAGGTGCATCGGCGAAAGCTTGCGTACTGCTTCGACCAGCGCACGGCGCAGGCCGGCGCCATCAAGCAGCGCAGGGCGCGGGGCAAGGGAACTACGGGTGGAACTTGCGTGGGTACTCATCGGGGTGTCCTTAGTGCAGTCCCAGGCTGAGGTGGTCGGCGATCGGGCCGAGTACCAGCGCCGGCATGAACTGCAGCACGGTCAGGATGACGATCACCGAGACCAGGGTCAGGGCGAAGGTCGGGGTTTCGATCTGCAGGCTGCCGGCAGACTCCGGCGCCTGGCGCTTGGCGGCCAGCTGTGCGGCCACCACCAGCGGGATGATCAGCAGCGGGAAGCGGCCCAGCAGCAGCACCAGCGAGCAGCTCAGGTTCCACCACAGCGTGGCGTCGCCCAGCCCCTCGAAGCCCGAGCCGTTGTTGGCGTAGGCCGAGACGTACTCGTAGAACACCTGGCTGATGCCATGGAAGCCCGGGTTGGAGGTAGCGGCCAGCCCGGGCACGGCCAGGGTGATCGCGGTGAACACCAGCAGGGTGATCGGCTGCAGCAGCACCAGCAGGGCCAGCAGGCGTACCTGTGGCGTCTCCAGCTTGCGGCCGAACAGTTCCGGCGTACGTCCGGTCATCAACCCGGCCAGGAACACGCCCAGCAGCAGGTACACGATGAACTGCTGCAGGCCACAGCCTATGCCGCCCCAGATCGCGCTGACCAGCATGTTGACCATCGCGATGCCGCCACTCAGCGGCGCCAGCGAGTCATGCATGCCGTTGACCGACCCGTTGGAGACCTGGGTGGTCACCGCCGCCCACAGCGCCGTGCCGTCGGCGCCGAAGCGCACCTCCTTGCCTTCCATCAGCAGCGGCGTGGCGGCGCTGGCACTGTGCCCTTCGCTCCACACCATCGCGCCGGTGGACAGCAGCGACATGCCCAGCATGCAGCTGAACACCAGGGCGCCGAACCGGCGCCGGCCGGTGAACGCACCGATCATGAAGATCACCGCCATCGGCACCAGCAGGATGCCGACGATCTCCAGCGCGTTCGACAGCGGGGTCGGGTTCTCCAGCGGGAAGCTGCTGTTCGGGCCGTACCAGCCGCCACCGTTGGCGCCCAGCTGCTTGGCCGCGACCATCGCCGCCACCGGACCCAGCGGCAGTTTCTGTCCGGTCATGCCGGCGCTGGCATCGATCGGCGTGGCCTGCGGGCCACCGGCCATCGTCGACGGCACGCCCTGGCTGGTCAGCAGCAGGGTCCACACCAGGCACAGCGGCAACAGGAAGCGCACGCACAGGCGGACCACGTCCACGTAGTAGTTGCCCACCGCCACCTGGCGGTCGTCGCCGGCACCGGTGGCCGCCGCAGCCTGCGGCGCACGCGAGAACAACGCGCGCAGCGTGGCCACAGCCAGCGCCAGGCCCATCATCGGTGTCACCACCTGCAGGCCGGTGATGCCGGTCATCTGTGAGAGGTAGGACAGCTGGGCCTGGCCCGAATAGTGCTGCTGGTTGGTGTTGGTCAGGAACGAGATCATCGTGTGCAGCGCGGTGTCCCAGCGCATGTTCGGGATCTGGTCCGGGTTCAACGGCAACCAGGCCTGGGTCATGAACACCGCCTGGGTCAGTACGGCGATCACTACGTTGCTCAGCACGAAGGCCAGCACGTAGCCGCGCCAGGACATCGCGCGCGAGGGATCGACGCCGAACACCTTGTACAACGGCTTTTCGATCCAGTTGAACAGCACGTCGGCCTTCATCGGCGTGCCGCGCATCACGCGTGCCAGGTACAGGCCCAGCGGCCACGCGAGCAACAGGCTGGCGGCAATAATCACAAGCATCTCGGTCATGGCAGGCTCCGCTCAGAACGACTCGGGCCGCAGCACGACATAAAGGAGATAGGCGGCGGCGACCAGCACCAGCACGCCACACAACAACGACAGCCAGGGGGACATTGCAATAGCGTCCTGGTGGAACCCCTCCACCTCAGGCCGTCATCGTCGTCCTGCCGCCCATAAACGCACTACGCGCCGGACCGTGCCGACGCGTAAAGAGTGCATAAATTCCGTGGGCCAAGCCGTAACCAGGCGCCGCCCACTGTAGAGCCGGGCCCATGCTGGGCTGCTCTTTCCCAAGGCCACGTGGAGCCGAGCATGGGCTCGACCCTACAAGCGAATCACGGCGCCTGGCTCGCTGGCGCCACGCCCTTCAGCTCGCGGTAGCGCTGCAGCGTGCTGTCGATCTCGGCCTTCAGCGCCTGCTGCTGCTGCAGGAACCCGGCCTGCAGGCGCTGCTGCGCCCGCAACTGCACGTGCCGCTGACGGATCGCCTCGGCCTGCTTGTCGGCCACCTTGCCACCGGCCAGTTCTCGGTCGCCAGCGGCCGACAACAGCGCCACCAGCGATTCGCGCAGGCTGGTGACGTTGTACTCGGCGGTCTTCAGGTTGTTGTCGAGCACTTCCTGGCGCTCGGCGAACACCCGGCGCAGGTCGTCCTCGCTGCCATAGGTGGACAGCATCGCCTGTTCGGTGCGCTGGCGGGTCTGCTCGGCCATCAGGTCCAGCTGCTGCTGCTGCGCCTCGGTGCTGGCCGCGGCGCGCTCTTCGTCGGTCAACGCGCGCTGGACCTGCGCATTGCGCAGGCCGCTCTTCGCGTTGAACTCCTCGCGGGCGTGATTGACCGCATCGGCTGGCAGCGAATCGCTGCAGATCCGCTCCTTGCCCTCGTTCCAGCAATACAGCTTCTTCTCCACTTTGCCGCCGTCGCGCGACTGCGCCGGCACGGTGGACGGCACGGCCAGCAGCAGGCCGGCAAAGAGAACGGCAGGAACTCGGGACATGACCTTTCCCCTGGGTCGGTCAGCGGATCGAACGGACGCCGTACTGGGCCCGGTAGGCTTCCAGCGGCTGGCGGTAACCCACAAGTTCCGGGTTGCCGGAGGCGAAATCAAGCAGATCGGCCAGCGACGCCACGGCGATCACCGGAATCCCGGCCTCTTCGGCCACCGACTGCGCCGCCGAGCGGCGGTCGGTTTCCGAGGCGATCTCCTGGCGGTCCAGGGCTACCACGATGCCGGCCGGGGTGCCGCCGGCAGCGCGGATGATGCCCAGCGCTTCGCGGATCGCGGTACCGGCGGTGATCACGTCGTCGACGATCAGCACGCGCTTGCCATTCATGTCGGCGCCGATCAGCTGGCCGCCTTCGCCGTGGTCCTTGGCTTCCTTGCGGTTGAACGACAGCGGCAGGTCGCGGCCGCGCTGGGCCAGCTCGCAGGCCATCGCGGTGGCCAGCGGAATGCCCTTGTAGGCCGGGCCGAACACCACGTCGTACTTGATCCCGCTGGCATCGATGGCATCGGCATAGCAGGCGCCGAGCTGGGACAGCAGCGAACCGGAGTCGAAACGGCCGGCGTTGAAGAAATAGGGGCTCAGCCGGCCGGACTTGAGGGTGAACTGGCCGAAGCGCAGGGCGTCGGCGGTCAGGGCCAGCTGCAGGAAACGGTGGCGGTGGTCGCTCATCAAAACTCGATTCATCTTCATTTGGAGCACAAATCCTAATCCAGCTGGGCGTTTCGCGCTCGTCCGGCCCCGCGTGAAGGCTGTCGCGGCGCTGCCTGGCGGACTGCGCAGCCCTACGGGCAACCGGTATGCTTGCCCGGTTTCCCGCCGCAGGTCCCCGCATGCGCATCATCAGTTTCAACGCCAATGGCATCCGTTCCGCCGCGACCAAGGGCTTCCTGGACTGGTTCCGTGCCCAGGACGCCGACGTCCTGTGCATCCAGGAAACCAAGGCCCAGGAAGACCAGCTGACCGACCCGATGTTCCGTCCGGATGGCCATCACTGCTTCTACCGCGACGCCATCACCAAGAAGGGCTACAGCGGTGTGGCGATCTACAGCAAGCGCGAGCCGGACCAGGTCATCACCTCGCTGGGCTGGGCCCCGTTCGACGACGAAGGCCGCTACATCGAGGCGCGCTACGGCAATCTCAGCGTGGTCTCTTTCTATATTCCCTCCGGCAGCTCGGGTGACCTGCGCCAGGGCTTCAAGTTCGAAGTGATGGAATGGCTGCGCCCGATCCTGGAGGAGTGGGCGCGCAGCGGCCGCGAATACGTGCTGTGCGGCGACTGGAACATCGTGCGTTCGGCGCTGGACATCAAGAACTGGAAGTCCAACCAGAAGAATTCCGGCTGCCTGCCGGAGGAGCGCGACTGGCTCAACGCCCTCTGCGCCGACCATGGCCAGGCCACCGATGTCGCCGCCGGCCGCGGTTGGGCCGATGCCTACCGCCTGCTCAATCCCACCGGCGAGGATTACACCTGGTGGAGCAACCGCGGCGCCGCCCGCGCCAACAACGTCGGTTGGCGCATCGACTACCAGTTCATCACGCCGGGCCTGCGCGACAAACTGCGTAGCTGTTCGATCTACCGCGACGAGCGCTTCTCCGACCACGCCCCGTTCACCGTGGACTACGACCTGTGACCGAGGCCGCCACGCCGGTTAGCTACAAGGGTTGGGCAGGCATCAAGCGCGCCTTCGGTACCCCGTCGGCGCTGACCATGGCCATGCTTGGCTTCGGCAGTGGCCTGCCGTTCCTGCTGATCGCTTCGCAGACGCTGTCCACGCGCCTGCGCGACGTCGGCCTGGACCTGGGCAGCATCGGCCTGATCAGCCTGGCCAGCTTCTTCTACCTGCTCAAGTTCCTGTGGGCGCCGCTGCTGGACCGCTATGCATTTCCGCTGCTGGGCGCGCTCGGCCGCCGCCGTTCGTGGCTGCTGGTATCGCAGGTGCTGGTGCTGGTCGGCCTGGTCGCACTGGCCTTCGTGCGGCCGGAAGAGGGCGTCTGGCCACTGGTGATGTGGGTGCTGGTGGCGTCGTTCGCTGGCGCCACCCAGGACTCGGCGGTCGATGCCTACCGTATCGAGATCGCTCCGCAGACCGCGCAGGCCGCGCTGGCGGCCACCTATACGCTGGGCTACCGGATCGGCCTGATCCTGGCCGGTGCCGGCGCGCTGTACCTGGCGCAGTTCGAAGGCTGGATCGTCGCCTACCTGGCGATGGCCGCGCTGATGCTGCTGCCGATCGTCACTACCCTGCTGTGCGCCGAACCGGAGCGCCCGGCCACGGCGGTGCAGCGTCGCATCGATATCGCCGAAGCCTTCGTCCAGCCCATCTCCAGCTTCTTCAGCCGTAATGGCGTGGCGTTGGCACTGGTGCTGCTGGCCTTCGTCGGCCTGTTCAAGTTCCCCGATCAGGTGATCGGCGTGATGGCCGGGCCGTTCTATCTCGATTCGGGGTTCGACAAGGCCGACATCGCCACCGTGTCCAAGCTGTTCGGTGTATGGATGGGGATCGGCGGTGCGTTCCTGGGGGGTATTGCGGTGGCCGCATTCGGCTTCCGGCGCATGCTGCTGGTGGCCGCACTGGGCGTGGCGATGTCCAACCTCGCCTTCCTGCTGATGGCGCACAACCCAGGCAAGCTGTGGGCGTTCTATGCCGCGCTCAGTGCCGACAACCTGTTCCAGGGGTTCGCCGGCACCGTGCTGGTGGCCTTCATGTCGTCGCTGACCGACCGCAACTTCACCGCCACGCAGTACGCGTTGCTGGTATCGCTGGCCAACCTGCCGGGCAAGTTCATCGGCGGTGTCTCCGGATACATCGTTGAGGCGACGTCCTACAGCACGTTCTTCATCCTCAGCTCGGTCACTGTGGTGCCGACCCTGCTGCTGCTGGCCTGGCTGTGGCCGCGGATCGCCGACCGCGGGCCGCCACCGGTCGCCTGATTGCCTGCCCGCCCGGACTGCGGGATCATCGCCCCCGACGCGCCGAGGGGGCGGTGCCTTGCGAACGGGGAAGTGAGCATGGCCGACGTTGTGCTGCGGGACCTGGACCCGCTGCTGCTGGAACGTATCCGACGTGTCGCGGTCGCCCGCGGCTGGACCCATGAACAGACCTGCGCCGCGTTGTTGGAGCAGGGCCTGTTCAGCAGTGAACTGGAGGTCCGCTCCGGTTTCGGCGATCCCGAAGTGGACGCCCTCTCCGATGCGATCGCCGCCCTGCAGGCCTTGCCCGCAGGGCAGGGCTTCGATTAGCGGCTTTGTAGAGCCGAGCCCACGCTCGGCTGCCCGGTGAATCCACGCCATGCGTGGATGGCGCCACCTCACGCCAGGTGGACTGCCCCCAGGATCCGCGGCCCCTTGGCTCCGGTCACGCTCGGCAGGTTGCCGCCCAGCCCGTCCATCGTCCGCTGCGCCAGCCAGGCGAATCCCATCGCCTCCACGTACTCCGGGTCCAGCCCATGCACCGCGCTGGACTCCACCTGCACCTCCGGCAGCCGCGCCGCCAGCCGCTTCATCAGCTGCCGGTTGCGCACCCCGCCGCCACAGACCAGCAGGCGCCGGGTCTGCGGCTGCTGCGCCAGCAGCGCATCGGCCACGGTTGCCACAGTGAGCTCCAGCAGCGTGGCCTGCACATCGGCAGCGGCATATTCGCCTTCCCCCATGTGCGCCTCGGCCCAGGCCAGGTGGAACTGCTCGCGCCCGGTGCTCTTCGGCGGCGGCAGCGCGAACCACGGGTCCGAACGCCAGCCGGCCAGCAGGCCCTCGTCCACCGCGCCACTGGCGGCATACGCGCCATCGGCATCGAAGGTACGGCCGGTGTGGCGCTGGCACCAGGCATCCATCAGCGCGTTGGCCGGGCCGGTATCGAAGCCGCGCACCGCGCCTTCGCGCGGGATCAGGGTCAGGTTGGCGATGCCGCCCAGGTTGAGCACCGCGCGGTCTTCATCGGCGGCACCCAGCATGCCCAGGTGGAAAGCCGGCATCAGCGGCGCACCATGCCCCCCGGCCGCTACGTCGCGACGGCGGAAGTCGGATACTGTGGTGATTCCGGTCAGTTCGGCGATGCGGTTGCCGTCGCCCAGCTGCACAGTGAACGCTGGATCGGCCAGCGGGCGGTGTCGCACGGTCTGGCCGTGCGAGCCGATCGCGCGTACCTGGCTGCGGTCCACGCCGGCTTCGGCCAGCAGCTGGTTGGCGGCCTCGGCGAAGTTGATCGCAATCCGCGCGTCCAGTTCGCCCAGCTCCTCCAGCGAATCCAACGGGCCACCTTCGCCCAGCGCCACCAGCCGCGCGCGCAGCACCGGTTCCCAGCGTGCGGTCAGGCCGTGCACGAAGCGGCAGCCACCGCCCGCGGGAAACTGCACCAGCGCGGCGTCGATGCCGTCGGCGCTGGTGCCCGACATCAGGCCAAGATACAGGGGGGCGTCAGCGTCGGCAGTAGTGTTCATGGCAGGCACAAAAAAAGGACGCGGCAAGCTTGGGCTGCCGCGTCCTTCCTCGTCAACGCAGGGGCTCAGCCGCGCTTGCGGCCGGTCGCCTGCTTGTCCTTGGCGCTGGCCACCTCGGCGGCGGCCTCGTCGCGGCTGGTCGGTGCCGGGCTGGCATCGGCGTAGATCAGCTTCTCCATGCCCTGGATGCGGGCCATCGCTGGCGCGGTCTGCGCGCGGAAGGCGACCAGCTCGGCGCCCTTCAGCGGCTCCGGCGGCGGCATGGTCACGGTCAGCGGGTTGCGGTGTTCGCCGTTGACCCGGAATTCGTAGTGCAGGTGCGGCCCGGTCGCCAGGCCGGTCGAGCCGACATAGCCGATCACCGTGCCCTGGGCCACGCGCTGGCCGGTCCTGATGTTCGCAAAGCGCGACATGTGGCCGTACAGGGTGGTGTGGCCTCGACCGTGGTCGAGGATCACCACATTGCCGTAGCCGCGCTGCACGCCCGCGAACTGCACGCGGGCATCGCCGGCGGCCATGATCGGCGTGCCGGTACGCGCGGCGTAGTCCACGCCCTTGTGCATGCGCATCTTGCCTAGCACCGGGTGCTTGCGTGCGCCGAAGGTCGAGCTCAGCCGCGCGAACGGGATCGGCATGCGGATGAAGCTCTTCTTCAACGAACGGCCGTTGATGTCGTAGTACTCGGACTTGCCGTTGCGGTCGAAGCGGAAGCCGGAATAGGTCTTGCCCCCGGTGGTGAAGGTCGCCGCCAGGATCTTGCTGGTGTCCACCTTCTCGCCTTCGCGCCAGGTCTCGTCCATCACCACGCTGAAGCGGTCGCCCGGCTGCAGGTCCTTGGAGAAGTCGATGTCGTACTTGAAGATGTCGTCGGTCATCGTCGCGATCGCCGACGGCGACAGCCCGGCCCGGCGGGCGGCGGCATACAGCGAACTGGTGATCTCGCCGCTGGTGACCACGGTACGCGTGGAAGTCTCGCGCCGCGTCACCTTCTCCTTGATGTCATCGCCGGCCAGGCTCAGTTCCACCCGGTTGTCGGCGTCGCGATCGAAGCGGATGCTGCGCAGGTCGCCGGACAGCGGCATGTCGAAGGCGATCTCGGCGCCGGGGCGCAGCTTGGTCAGCGCCTCGCGCGCACCGGGGTGCTCCAGCACCCGGTGCAGGGTGGTGGCCGGAATGCCGGCTTTGTCGAACAGGTCGCTCAGGGTCTGGCCGCGCTGGATGCGCAGCACCTGCCAGCTGTCGCCCGGCACCTGCTGCTGGCGGGCCATGGTCAACGGCGGCAGCGGCAGCGCCAGGCTGGTGTGGCTGTCCGCGTAAGGCGCATCAATGGTGTGCGAGAAACCGGGGACGATCGTCGCCACCAGGGCGCCGATGGTCGCAAACAGGCTGGCGTGCATCCAATGGCGGCGGGTCCAGCGCTCATTGAAGGCGGCGGGAAGGTGTTGCCTGAGCTTCCGATGCAGGGCGTTGTCGTGCAGGACGTGAAGGCGTTCCTGGAAGCGCTGCTTGCGTGCGCGCCCTTGTTCGGAATTGTGCATCGGCGGTTTTTTCCTGGCGGCCCGGGAGCGCGGGCCTGATCGCCGGTTACCATAGACACCTGAGAAAACCGCGTCAAACCCTTGTGCCCATTGGCTTTTGTGAAGCCAATCGGGTTAACTTTGCTTTAACACCCCACACAAGAATCGGCGTTGCCGGGAGTAGTCACGTGTCCTCGATTGAAGAAGCCCTTGCCCTGATCGGCCGCGGTGCCGACGAGATCCTCAAGCTCGAGGATCTGCGTGCGCGCCTGCAGGAAGGCCGCCCGCTGCGGATCAAGGCCGGCTTCGACCCCACTGCGCCCGACCTGCACCTGGGCCACACGGTGCTGCTGAACAAGATGCGCCAGTTCCAGGACCTCGGCCACCAGGTCATTTTCCTGATCGGCGACTTCACCGGCATGATCGGCGATCCCTCGGGCAAGAGCCTGACCCGCAAGCCGCTCAGCCGCGATGACGTGCTGGCCAACGCCCGTACCTACGAGGAACAGGTGTTCAAGGTGCTCGACCGCAGCCGTACCGAAGTCCGCTTCAACTCGGAGTGGTTCGGCAAGATGGGCGCGGCCGACATGATCCGCCTGGCCGGCCAGCACACCGTGGCACGCATGCTCGAGCGCGACGACTTCGCCAAGCGCTATGCCGCCCAGCAGTCCATCGCCATCCATGAGTTCCTGTACCCGCTGGTGCAGGGCTACGACTCGGTGGCCCTGGAGGCCGACGTCGAGCTGGGCGGTACCGACCAGAAGTTCAACCTGCTGATGGGCCGTGGCCTGCAGGAACACCATGGCCAGAAGCCGCAGGTGGTGCTGACCATGCCGCTGCTGGAAGGCCTGGATGGCGTCAACAAGATGTCCAAGTCGCTGGGCAACTACATTGGTATCAGCGAGCCGGCCATCGACATCGTCACCAAGACCATGAAGGTGGACGACACCCTGATGTGGCGCTGGATCGAGCTGCTGTCCTTCGACATCAGCCAGGCCGAGGCCGTGCAGCTGCGCGAGCAGGTGGCCAATGGCGGCCTGAACCCGCGCGTGGTCAAGCTGCGCCTGGCGCGTGAGCTGGCGACCCGTTTCCACGACGCCGTGGCGGCAGAGCAGGCGATTGCCGGCTGGGAGGCGGCGGTGACCGGGCAGGGCGACATCACCCAGTTGCCGCTGCAGGATGTGGCGATCCCGGCCGAAGGCCTGCGTATTGCCGCGTTGCTGACGGCGGCCGGCCTGACCCCGAGCAACTCCGAAGCCAACCGCAAGCTCAAGGAGCGCGCGGTGAAGGTGGACGGTGAAGTGGTCGAAGACGGCCAGCAGGTGCTGCAGCCGGGCTTCGAAGGCCTGCTGCAGGTCGGCAAGCGCACCTTCGCCCGCGTGCGCCTGGTCGCTGGCTGAGAAGAAGGAAGGGCCGGCGCCAGCCGGCCCTTCCTTTTGCTCTTGTAGAGCCGAAGGCAACGGCAGGAGCCGTTGCCTTCGTCGCGTGCGACGGCCCGTAGGGGCCGGGCAGGACGCCCGGCATAGCCACGCTCGGCTGCTCTTCACGGGATCCTCCCGCGGCGCGGCGCATGAACCGATGCAACATCCGGTGAAAAAAATCGCCACACCCCCTTCACAAATGATCGGAATGGGGACATACTTCTCCTCCCCCGTCGCAGGGGTCGCCACCAAGGGGCTTCAGCGACAGCAGGGCGCCCACCACCGCCGAACGAGATGATCGAACGAAGGTGTTGACGGACTGAAAAAGTCTGGCATAATGGGCGGCTCGCTA
>NZ_JAOCGL010000118.1:0-10926 GCF_029842485.1 Stenotrophomonas sp. GD03777 | reverse complement strand
CGCTCGGCTTCCTGGCGCTCGTTGTCGCGGCGGGCGGCGTCCTGCTGGGCAGCGATCTGCTTGGCTGCGTCGGCTTCCTTGGCACGCTGCTCGGCCAGGCGCTGCTGTTCGGTCTGCTGCTTGCTGCGGTCCTCGGCGTCCTTCTTCGCCTTCTCGGCTTCGGCCTCGGTGCGCTTGGCCGCGTTCTGCACGCCCTTGGCCAGCCCGTCCTTCAGGCGCGGCAACGCCGGCGCAGAGGCGTCCACCTTCTCGATCAGTGCCACCAGGCGCTGCGCTTCGGTGTAGTCCTCGCGGCCCAGGTGCTGTTCGGCGGCGATCAGGGTGTACGGCAGCAGGTCGGTCAGCGCGCTCTTCACCGAGGCGTCGTCCGGCGTCTTGTCGCGCAGGGCAAGGTAGTACTCGATGGCGTTGTCGCCGGCCGGCGCGTACATGCGGTTCTCGCGCAGGGCCTGGCTGGCCGACTCACGCAGCTGCTCGGTGCCCATCGACTGCACCTTGGCGGCGACCACCGGTGCGGCCGGTGCAGCGGCGGTGGGTGCGGCGGCCGGGGCCGGTGCGGCGGTTTCCTCCTTGCCCGAGCAGGCAGCCAGTGCCAGTGCCAGGGCAACCGGCAGCCACCGGCGCGCGGCGGTGATCGTTGAGACGTGCGACATCCTGCTCCCCTCTAGAAGACGACGTGACGTAAATCATTGATATGCATGGCCGGGACCAGCGGTCCGGGCGCGGCAGGGTGACGTTTCCCGACGCCACCGCCGGCAACGGCGAGGGTGCAATCTAGCATCCCGGCCGCCGCCGCGTACAAGAGCAGTGGCCGGGATGGGCAACGGCGGCCGTGCCGTTGCCGGCGCCGACCTCAGTGGTCGTGCGCCTTGTCGTGCGACTTGCTGTGGCCGTTGGACATCAGCTTGTCGGTCCAGGCGATGCCGATCGCCGACAGGATGAACACGCAGTGGATGATGGTCTGCCACAGCACGCCTTCCTGAGTCAGCATCGAGCAGCGGGCGACACCGATGTTGGCGGCGGCCACGCTCATCTGCTCCGGCGTGCACAGCGGGATGCCATTCAGTGCGCCACTGGCGATGAAGGTCTTCAGCAGGTGGATCGAGGAGATGCCGATGATCGCCATCGCCAGCTTCACCTTCAGCACGCTGGCATTGACGTGGCTCAGCCATTCCGGCTGGTCCGGGTGGCCTTCCAGGCGCAGGCGCGAGACGAAGGTCTCATAGCCGCCGACGATCACCATCACCAGCAGGTTGGAGATCATCACCACGTCGATCAGGCCCAGCACGATCAGCATGATCTGCTGCTCGCCCATCGACACCGAATGCGAGATCAGGTGCCACAGTTCCTTGCCGAACAGGAACACGTAGACGCACTGCGCCACGATCAGGCCCAGGTACAGCGGCAGCTGCAGCCAGCGCGAGGCGAAGATCAGCGTGGACAACGGGGAGAGCGGCGGGCGGTTTGCACTCATGCGGGGGATGCTGCGTTTCGGGGGAGAGGCGAGGTTACCGGCCCGCCATGACGGTGCCAACCCAACTCACGCACTAGACTTCAGGTTCCTTTCCGCACCCCGAGCCGACGCCATGATCGACCTGTATTACTGGCCCACCCCGAACGGCCATAAAGTGACCCTGCTGCTGGAGGAAGCCGGCCTGGAGTACCGCATCCACCCGGTCAACATCGGCTCGGGTGACCAGTTCAAGCCAGAGTTCCTGGCCATTTCGCCCAACAACAAGATGCCGGCCATCGTCGACCACGCCCCGGTCGATGGCGGCGCCCCGCAGAGCGTGTTCGAGTCCGGCGCGATCCTGCTGTACCTGGCCGAGAAGACCGGCCGCTTCCTGCCCAGCGACCCGCGCGGCCGCATCACCACCCTGGAGTGGCTGTTCTGGCAGATGGCGGGCCTGGGTCCGATGAGTGGCCAGATGGGGCATTTCAATGTGTATGCCCCGGAAAAGATCCCGTATGCGATCGAGCGCTATGACAACGAGGTGCGCCGCCTGCACGGGGTGATGGACAAGCGCCTGGCCCAGCACGCCTTCCTGGCCGGCGACGCGTACACCATCGCCGACATGGCCAGCTACCCGTGGATCGGCGCCTACGACAAGCTGCCGGTGGACTTCGCCGCGTTCCCGAACCTCAAGCGCTGGCACGAGACCATCGCCGCGCGCCCGGCCACCCAGCGCGCCTATGCGCTGCGCCAGCAGGTGAACCCGAACGCCGGCAAGCCGCTCAGCGACGAAGAGCGCAAGCATCTGTTCGGCCAGCGCTGACCCCGGCATCTGAAGGTGGGTGCCGACCGTTGGTCGGCACTCGTCCGCACTGCTTATGGGCAGAAGGTCATGCTGCCTTCCCGCACGGGCTTGGTTAGGATGGGGGCACGACCGTCCCGCGCCCCGCGTGGAGGCGGACCTGCCGTTTGCCGGGATCCTCCATGCGCCACCTGTTCGCTTCGCTTGCCCTCATGCTCGCCACCAGTACCGCCGCCCACGCCGAAAAGCTGACCCTGGAAGCCATCACCGGCCCCCTGCCGTTGTCCGGCCCGACCCTGATGAAGCCCAAGGTGGCGCCGGACGGTTCGCAGGTCAGCTTCCTGCGCGGCAAGGACAGCGACCGCAACCAGCTGGACCTGTGGACCTACGACATCGGCAGCGGCCAGACCCGCCTGCTGGTTGATTCCAAGGTCGTGCTGCCCGGCACCGAGACCCTCAGCGATGAGGAAAAGGCCCGACGCGAGCGCCAGCGCATCGCCGCGATGACCGGCATCGTCGATTACCAGTGGTCGCCGGACGCGCAGCGCCTGCTGTTCCCGTTGGGCGGCGAACTCTACCTGTACGACCTCAAGCAGCATGGCCAGGCGGCCGTGCGCCAGCTGACCCACGGTGAAGGCTTCGCCACCGACGCCAAGCTGTCGCCCCAGGGCGGCTTCGTCAGCTTCATCCGCGGCCGCAACCTGTGGGTGATCGACCTGGCCAGTGGCAAGCAGCTGCAGCTGACCCGCGACGGCAGCACCACCATCGGCAACGGCGTGGCCGAGTTCGTCGCCGATGAGGAAATGGATCGCCACACCGGTTACTGGTGGGCGCCGGATGATTCGGCCATCGCCTTCGCCCGCATCGACGAGGCGCCGGTGCCGGTGCAGAAGCGCTACGAGGTCTATGCCGACCGCACCGACGTGATCGAACAGCGTTACCCGGCCGCCGGCGACGCCAACGTGCGCGTGCAGCTGGGCGTGATCGCACCGGCCGCCGATGCGCAGCCGCGCTGGATCGACCTGGGCAAGGAACAGGACATCTACCTGGCCCGCGTCGATTGGCGCGATGCGCAGCACCTGAGTTTCCAGCGCCAGTCGCGTGACCAGAAGCAGCTGGACCTGGTCGAAGTGGCGCTCGACTCCAACCGCCAGCGCGTGCTCGCCCACGAGACCAGCCCGACCTGGGTGCCGCTGCACAACAGCCTGCGCTTCCTTGAAGATGGCAGCGTGCTGTGGTCGTCCGAGCGCACCGGCTTCCAGCACCTGTACCGCATCGATGACAAGGGCAAGGCCACTGCGCTGACCCATGGCAACTGGCCGGTGGACGAACTGCTGGCGGTCGATGAGAAGGCCGGCAAGGCCTACTTCCGTGCTGGCATCGAGACCTCGCGCGAAAGCCAGATCTATGCGGTGTCGCTGCAGGGCGGTGAGCCGCAGCGCCTGTCGAAGGCGCCGGGCATGCACAGCGCCAGCTTCGCCCGCAATGCCAGCGTCTACGTGGACAGCTGGTCCAACAGCACCACGCCGCCGCAGATCGAACTGTTCCGCGCCAACGGCGAGAAGATCGCCACGCTGGTCGAGAACGACCTGACCGATCCCAAGCACCCGTATGCGCGCTACCGCGATGCGCAGCGCCCGGTCGAGTTCGGCACGTTGATGGCTGCCGACGGCAAGACCCCGTTGAACTACAGCCTGATCAAGCCGGCCGGCTTCGATCCGTCCAAGCGCTACCCGGTGGCGGTGTACGTCTACGGCGGCCCGGCCAGCCAGACCGTCACCGACAGCTGGCCCGGCCGCGGCGACCATCTGTTCAACCAGTACCTGGCCCAACAGGGCTACGTGGTGTTCTCGCTGGACAACCGCGGTACTCCGCGCCGTGGCCGCGACTTCGGTGGTGCGCTGTACGGGAAGCAGGGCACGGTGGAAGTGACCGACCAGCTGCGCGGCGTGGCCTGGCTGAAGCAGCAGCCGTGGGTGGACCCGGCGCGCATCGGCGTGCAGGGCTGGTCCAACGGCGGTTACATGACTCTGATGCTGCTGGCCAAGGCATCGAACCAGTACGCCTGTGGCGTGGCCGGCGCACCGGTCACCGATTGGGGCCTGTATGACAGCCACTACACCGAACGCTACATGGACCTGCCGGCGCGCAACGAAGCGGGGTACCGCGAAGCGCGCGTGCTGACCCATATCGAAGGCCTGCGTTCGCCGTTGCTGCTGATCCACGGCATGGCCGATGACAACGTGCTGTTCACCAACTCGACCAGCCTGATGAGCGCGCTGCAGAAGCGCGGCCAGCCGTTCGAGCTGATGACCTATCCGGGTGCCAAGCATGGCCTGTCCGGCGCCGATGCCCTGCATCGCTACCGTGTGGCCGAAGCCTTCCTGGGACGCTGCCTGAAGCCCTGATGCACAAACGGGAAGGAGCCCGCCGATGACACTGCCGCCGCCGATTCCCACCCATGGCCCGAAGCCTGCCGGCTGGTGGTCCCGTCACTGGCGCTGGGCGATGCCGCTGGCCGTGCTGCTGGTGTTGGCCGGTGCCGGTGGCGTGGTGGCCTGGAGCGTGCTGCGCTGGAGCGAGGCCGCACGCGAGAGCCCGCCGATGCGCGAGGCGATGCGCCGCGCCGGATGCAGCATCGAACTGGTGGAAGCCTTCGGCGAGCCGCTGCGTGCCGAATCGATGCCGCTGGGCAGCATGCAGACCGCGATCAATGGCCAGCGCGACGTCGGCCTGACCGTGGCCCTGGAAGGCCCGCGCGCGCACGGCCGGCTGTTCGTGAAGGGCACCCGCAGCGACGACGTCTGGGACTATCCGGTGATGTATGTGCTGGGCGAGAACAAGCAGACGTTCGACCTGACCGCGCTGGATGATGACGAGGCCGCGCAGGAATGCGAGCTGCAGGCCTGCCGCGAACGCGGCGAATGCCCGCTGGCCGCGGCGTTGTGACCTCCGGCCGATTGTCGCCACAGCGCTGAGCGCGTAGGGTGCGGGCAACCCTGTCCTGGAGTGCACCATGAAGCCGATCGCGTTGGCCGTTGCCCTGGCCCTGACTGCCGCCCCGCTGATGTCCGCACCGCCGGCGCTGGCGGCACCCGCCGCCAAGGCCGCTACTCCGGCCAGCCCGGCCTGGGTGGCCCGCAGCAACGCACTGGCGCAGATCCTGCTTGATGCGCAGGGCCCGTTCCAGCCGGAAGAAACCGGCTTCTTCGGCGTGCCCGGCTATGACGACAAGGTGGCCGACCTCGGTGCGGACAATGGCAAGCGCTACCGCGCCGCGATGGCCAAGGCCCGCGATGAACTGAAAGCCAAGCTGGCCACCGAGCAGGATCCCAACGTCCGCCAGGACCTGGAGATCATGATCCACGCCGCCAACCAGAACATCGAAGGCAGCGAGCTCAACGAGAAGTACCTGCTGCCATGGAGTGACGCGCCGCAGACCATCTTCAGCGGCCTCAACCTGCTGCTGTCCGACCAGGTGCCGGCCGAGCGCCGGGCCAAGGCGATCGACCGCCTCAAGGCCTACGCCGGGCTGCAGCCGGGTGGCACCGCGTTTACCACGCTGGCCCGCCAGCGTTACGAAGAGCGCTTGAAGGACGGCAGCCTGCTGCAGCCGACGAAGATCGAAGTGCAGCAATCGCTGGACAATGTCGAGACGTACATCACCGGCATCGAGTCGCTGCTGAAGAAGTACCAGATCGCCGGCGCCGATGAGGCGATGAAGGCCCTGGCCGGGCAGATGAAGGACTACGCCGCCTGGACCCGCAAGGACGTGCTGCCGAAGGCACGCACCGATGCGCGCCTGCCGGCGCCGCTGTACGCCTACCAGCTCAAGCAGGTCGGTATCGATATCGATCCGAAGCTGCTGATGCAGCGCGCGCAGCTGGAGTTCATGGAAACCCGCTCGGCGATGCAGCAGCTGGCGCCGCTGGTGGTGAAGGACAAGGGCCTGAAGGTGGCCGACCCGAGTGACCCGGTGGCGGTGATCCGCGCGCTGAAGGCCGACAAGATCGCCGACGACCAGCTGGAAGGGCACTACCGCAAGGTGATCGATGCGATCGATCCGCTGATCCGCGAGCATGCCATCGTCGACGTGCCCAAGCGCGCCATGCAGATGCGCCTGGGTTCGGCCGCCGAGAGCGCGGCCAGCCCGGCCCCGCATTTCCTGCCGGCGCCGCTGGTCAACAACACCGGGCAGCAGGGCACCTTCGTGCTGCCGCTGGGTAACCCGGCGGCGGGCGCGGGCGCACAATACGACGATTTCAACTTCGGTGCGGCGGCATGGACGCTGAGCGCGCATGAAGGCCGCCCCGGCCACGAGCTGCAGTTCACCGCGATGGTCGAGCGTGGTGTCTCGCTGGCACGCACCATGTTCGCGTTCAATTCGGTGAACGTTGAAGGCTGGGCCCTGTATGCCGAGGCCGAGATGGTGCCGTACGAGCCGCTGGACGGGCAGATGATCGCCCTGCAGTTCCGCCTGCTGCGGGCCGCACGCGCAATGCTTGACCCGATGCTCAACCTCGGCCTGACCGACCGCGCCAACGGCGAACGTGTGCTGATGGAGCAGGTCGGCCTGTCCAAGGCGATGGCCACCCAGGAACTGGACCGTTACATGGTGCGCATGCCGGGCCAGGCGGGCAGCTACTTCTATGGCTACACCCGCATCCTCGAACTGCGCATGCAGACCGAGCTGGCACTGGGCGCGAAGTTCGACCGCCTGGCGTTCAACAACTTCCTGCTCGACCAGGGCCTGCTGCCGCCGGACCAGCTGGCCGACGCGGTGAACAAAGTGTTCGTGCCGAAGTACAAGTGATGCCCGCGCCGGGGTCGGATCCCTTTCCGCAGGAAAGGGCTCTGACCCCGTGCGTCAATGTCCATCCACGCATGGCGTGGATCTACTGCGTCACCGCTGCGGTTGCGGCGTGATCACCTGGGTCGGCAACCGTGCCGGCGGTTCCGGATTGGGTACCCAGATCGCCACGCCGGCGGCGCGCTTCTGCGTGGTCGGAATACCGATGCCGACGCCACCCCCCACATGCGAGCCGAAGGTGCCGGCGCCCACCGACATGCCCACCGGTGAGCCGCTGCTGCCCACGCCCATCAGCACCACGCCATTGGCGCCCAGTGCCGCCGCTTCACGCTTCAGGCGTGCCACCGCGGCATCGGTCTGGCCCTGCGTGCCGAAGCCCACGGCAGATGCCGATTCCAGCTGCGCGATTTCCTGCGAGCCGGCCGGTGGCGTGGAATAGATCTGCACCAGTGCCGGATCGATCGGCGCGCGGGCGCGCCCCAGCATGACCTTGGAGGTGCTGGCACAACCGGCGGCGACCAGCAGGATGGCCGCCAGCGCGGCCCAACGGATGTTCATGGCACGACCCCTGTAGGACTGGTTGCGATCTTCGGTGGGCCACTCTGAATCGGCGCCAACACCCGGGCCCGGGCACCCACGGCAGCACGCTAGCACGCGTCGGGTGACAGCCCCGCCAACGGCAGTAGGCGGCGACCGCGTGAACGACTATGGTGGACAGACAGGAACCAACTGGGGGAGAGCGGAATGGGCGTGATCAGTCTGTTGTGGGGCGTACTGGCGCTGTTGTGGATGATCCTGGCGCTGATTCCGCTGCTTGGCTGGGGCAACTGGTTCCTGATCCCGTTCGCCGCCGTCGGCGCGGTGATCGCCGCGCTGGGCATCCTGTTTACCCACCCGACCAAGCGCGGTCGGGCCTGGGCCGGGCTGGTGCTGAACGGCATCGTGGTGGTGGTCGGCATCCTGCGCCTGGGCCTGGGCGGCGGCGTGATCTGAATCCCGGCACCCGGTGCGACCGGGCGTCGCAGGTACACGGCTGCTGGCCGGGCAGGGGCGTACAATGAGCGGCTGCGCGAGCCCCCCGCGTGCCTGTGATTCCGCGCCTGGCGCGGCTGCCCGATGATCATCCGACCCCGTCCCCACGGCTGGCAACTGCTGTACATCCTGCGCGGCTCGATCGTCAAAGCGATCGCGCCGAAGGTGCTGGCCATCCTGATCCTGTCCATTGCCGTGGCGGCCGTGGTGGAACTGGCCCCGCCGACCGGCATCGAACGCGTGTCGGTCACGCCGTTCACCCTGCTCGGCCTGGTCCTGTCGATCTTCCTCAGCTTCCGCAACAGCGCCTGCTATGACCGCTGGTGGGAAGGCCGCAAGCTGTGGGGCCAGCTGGTCTACGAATCACGTTCGCTGGCCCGCCAGGTGCACCTGCTGCTGGCCGATGACAGCGGCCGCCGTCGCCGCATCGCGTACCTCACCACCGCGTTCGCCCATGCGCTGGCCGCGCGCCTGCGTGGACGCATCGTGGCCCTGGCCGCCTTGCCATGGCTGGACAAGCCGCAACGCGAGCAGCTGGGCCAGCGCGAGAACGTGCCGGATGCATTGCTGTCGATGATCGCTGCCGAGCTGGCCCAGGCGCTGCGCGCCGGCGAGCTCGATCCGATTCTCTACACCCAGCTGGAGGAGCGCCTGCACGCGATGTCGTCGATCCAGGCCGGCTGCGAGCGCATCCTCACCACGCCGCTGCCGTTCGCCTACACCCTGCTGCTGCATCGCTGCGCGTGGATGTTCTGCGTGCTGCTGCCGTTCGGCCTGGCCAGTTCGCTGGGCTGGGGCACGCCGGTGCTGTCGGCGGTGCTGGCCTATGCCTTCTTCGGCCTGGACCAGCTGGGCGAAGAAATGGAAGACCCCTTCGGCCTTGAGCCGAACGATCTGCCGCTGGACGCGCTGGTGCGCACGATCGAGATCGACCAGCTCGATGCGCTCGGCGAACGCCCCTTGCCCGAACCCCTGCTGCCGCAGGGCTACCTGTTGCAATAGCCACTCCTCGGAGCCTGCCATGTCCCACCCGCTGTACCGCCCGCGCCGCATGCGCCACGACGAGTTCTCGCGCCGCCTGATGCGCGAGAACACGCTGACCACCGACGACCTGATCTACCCGGTGTTCGTGCACGAACTGGCCGGCCGCGCCGCAGTGCCGTCGATGCCGGGCGTGGAGCGGCTGTCGATCGAAGAACTGCTGAAGGTGGCCGAAGAGGCGCTGGAGCTGGGCATTCCTGTGATCGACCTGTTCCCGGTGATCGACCCGTCGCTGAAATCGCTGGATGCATCGGCGGCGTGGGCCGAGGACGGCCTGGCGCAACGCGCGATCCGCGCGCTGAAGTCGCGCTTCCCGGAACTGGGGGTGATGACCGACGTGGCGCTGGACCCGTACACCACCCACGGCCAGGACGGCATCATCGATGACAAGGGCTATGTGCTGAACGACATCACCGTCGAAGCGCTGGTCAAGCAGTCGGTGTCGCACGCCGAGGCCGGTGTGGACATCGTCTCGCCGTCGGACATGATGGACGGCCGCATCGGCGCGATCCGCCGTGCGCTGGATGCCGACAACCACATCAACGTGCGCATCATGGCCTACTCGGCCAAGTACGCCTCGGCGTTCTACGGCCCGTTCCGTGATGCGGTGGGCAGCGCGGCCAGCCTCGGCAAGGCCGACAAGAAGACCTACCAGATGGACCCGGCCAACGGCGACGAGGCCCTGCGCGAGATCGCGCTGGACCTGGAAGAGGGCGCCGACATGGTGATGGTCAAGCCGGGCATGCCGTACCTGGACCTGGTGCGCCGGGTGAAGGAGACGTTCGGCGTGCCGACCTTCGCCTACCAGGTCAGTGGCGAGTACGCGATGATGAAGGCCGCCTTCGCCAACGGCTGGCTGGACGAGCGCGCCTGCGTGCTGGAGTCGCTGCTGGGCTTCAAGCGGGCCGGTGCCGATGGCGTGCTGACCTATTTCGCGCCGCAGGTGGCGCGATGGCTGCGCGAGCGCTGACAATAGCGCCACGATAGACGGAGGACTGCGCGATGGGACCCGAACTGGGATGGATGCAATGGCTGATCTGGGGTACCGGTGTCCTGGTGTTCGGTGCCATCATCGTCGGTGTCTTCATCGCCGCATGGCGCGCGGGCAAGCGCCCACCGGAGCAGCTCTCCGCCGCCCGCCACGTGGCCCGTGAGCAGGCCCTTCCGGACAGCGTGCAGGCCGAGCTGGCTGCGTTGAACCAGCGCAAGGACAACGGCCAGCTGAGCGAGATGGAGTACGAGCAGTTGCGCGCCAAGGTGCTGTCGCGCTGACGGGCAATGCCCGGGGTCGGATCCCTTTCCGCAGGAAAGGGCTCTGACCCCTTCGCGGGCGCCATCCACGCGCGGCGTGGATCTACCGCACGCACCCGGCCACCGCCGCCACCTTCGGCACCGCCAACCGGTACACGTCCACGCCACCGGCGCGCGGCGCCTTTGCCGCGCTGCTGGCCACCATCATCTCGCCGGGCCTGGCGTTGTCGATCACCGGCGTGCCGGTCCAGCCGCCGGCCTGGTTGAACGATAGTCCCAGCGGCTGCAGCGCCACACCGCTCCACGCACAGCCGCTGCTCCAGACCTGCGCGGTACTGCCGTGGCCGCGGCTGAACACCACGGCGCCGTCATGGCCCAGCCAGTCGCCGTCGGTCTCGTCGTCGGCGCTGTTCAGCGCGCTCAGTGCGGTGGCCGGGCCACGCAGGCCCTGCGCATCCAGCGTCGCTACGAACAGGTCCCAGCCGGCGCCATGGCCCTGCTGGCGGGCAAACAACAGCTGCTTGCCATCCGCGCTCA
>NZ_JAOCGL010000117.1:0-10937 GCF_029842485.1 Stenotrophomonas sp. GD03777 | reverse complement strand
GATCGTCGGCCGCTACGTGGCCGGTGACGCGACCAAGCAGGGCGTCGACATCGCCGGCACCAGCGGCCAGCCGGTCAAGGCAACCGCCAACGGTGTGGTGGTGTACTCCGGTGCCGGCCTGGTCGGCTACGGCGAACTGATCATCATCAAGCACAGCGACCAGTGGCTGTCCGCCTATGGTCACAACCGCAAGCGCCTGGTCAATGAAGGGCAGAGCGTGAAGGCTGGCGAGCAGATCGCCGAAATGGGCCGCACCGGTGCGAACCGCGACATGGTCCACTTCGAGATTCGCTACAACGGCAAGCCGGTCGATCCGCAGCAGTACCTGCCGGCACGTTGACGCGGTTGGAACAGGGAGTGCCGGGCCATGCCTGGCGTTCCTGACCTGTAGAGCCGTGCTCGACTCAGCGACTGCGGAGCGGTCGTTTGCGATCCTGTGTGCCGCAGGCTCACCTTCACGGCGGACCGGATACCCGGCATTCTTGAGCGGTCCCAGTCGACCCGGTACCCCATGCTGCGTCCTGCTTCCGTTCTCGCCTTGCTGATCGTCGCGCCGCTGGTCACCGCGGCCAGCGATCCGCGCGACGTGGTCACCCGTCTTTACGCCGTAGTCCAGGCGCCGGCTTCAGATGAAGCGGCCATCCCGCCGTCGCTGGGCGATGCCCTGCGCTCGGCGGTCGATGCGCAGCATGCTTACGAGCGGGCCTGCACCGCGCTGGCCGCGCACGACGAGAAGCCGCACATGCTCGACCAGAGCCTGTATCTGCTGGCGCCGGACCGACCGGACACGGTCGCGGTGGGAATGCCCGAATCGAGGGGTGACGCGACCTGGATCCGCGTCGACATGGCAGTGGGCGACTATCGATGGACCGACCGGGTCCTGCTGCAGCGGCAGGACCGGGACTGGAAGGTCATGGATATCCGCTGGGGGCAGGGCGGCCACCTGATCGGCCGGCTCCAGGAGTTCTCGGCATTCCGCTGCGCGCCTTCAGGCCGCTAGGGGCCGGAGGCACCGGTGACTCGAGAACTCAGCCTTCCAGAATGAAAGCAGCCGCGACCTTGCGGCCTTCGCCTGCCAGGATGTTGAAGGTGCGTGCGGCGGCTGGATTGTTCATCACTTCCAGGCCGATGCCGCGTGACAGGCAGGCGGCCATCACCACCGCCGATGGGAACACCTGGCGGTCACCGGTACCCAGCACGATCAGCGCCGGGTTCAGCGCCAGGATCGGCTCCAGGTCCGCCAGCTGCAACGCAGCGGCGCTCGCCACCGGCCAATGCGCGACCAGCTGGTCCGGGGTCAGGAAGAAGCTCCCGTCCAGCACCTGGTCATTGACCTTGGCCGAGCGGCCATCGGCGGCGCGCAGGCTGTAGGCGTAGTCGGGCGGTTCGTGGTTCAGCTGCATGACGGTAGGGCGATCAGCCGCGCGGCAGCACGATCTGGCGCTGTTCCCTGCTCGGGCGGTACAGCACGGCGACGTGGCCGATGCGCTGCACCAGAGCGCTCTCGGTGGCTTCGACGATCTCGCCGATCATCACGTCACGGGCGTCGCGATCCTCGGCAGCGACCTTCACCTTGACCAGCTCGTGGCGCTCCAGCACTTCGTTCAGCTCAGCGATGAAGGCCGGGGTCACACCCTTGCCGCCGGTCTGCAGGAGGGCCTTCAGGTCGTGGGCTTGGCCGCGCAGGAAACGGGTCTGGGAAGCGGTCAGGGCGATGGACATGCAGGAAAACACGGTTGAATGGGGCGATCAGGGTATCATGAGGACCCCATCAGCCCCTATTTTCAATGGCTACCCGCAGCAAAAGCAGCCAGCGCTGGCTCAAGGAACACTTCTCCGACCCCTTCGTGAAGAAGGCGCAGGCCGAAGGCATGCGCTCGCGCGCCGCCTACAAGCTCGAAGAGCTGCTTGAACGTGACCGGCTGCTGAAGCCGCACATGGTGGTGGTCGACCTCGGCGCGGCGCCGGGTGGCTGGTCTCAGCAGGTTAGGAGACAGATCGGCGACACCGGCCGCGTGCTGGCCCTGGACATCCTGGACATGCCGCCGCTGGCCGGCGTGGAGTTCCTTCATGGTGACTTCAGGGAAGAAGCCGTCCTATCGCAGTTTGAAGCCATGCTCGGGGATCGGCCGGTAGACCTTGTGCTGTCGGACATGGCCCCCAATAAGAGTGGTGTGGGCGCGGTCGACCAGCCGCGGATGATGCACCTGGCGGAGCTGGCCCTGGATTTTGCCGACAACCACCTGAAGACCGGTGGGGCATTCCTGATCAAGCTGTTCCAGGGCGAGGGCTTTGACGACTACGTGCGCGACATGCGCCGCCGGTACGACAAGGTCTCCATCCGCAAGCCGGAAGCCTCGCGCAAGCGCTCTCCCGAGGTGTACGCCTTGGGTCAGGGAAAACGCGCCCACATGAAGTAAGCTCGCAATGTACGCAAGTTCGACCCCCACGCAACGCCAGCACTGAGAGGAACACCGGAGCCAATGAGGATGAACGACTTGACCAAGAACCTCCTGCTATGGGTGGTCGTCGCCGTCGTGCTGATGGTGGTCTTCCAGAGCTTCTCGCCGAAGTCCTCCGGAGCCGGCGCGCAGGGTGCGTCGTACTCGCAGTTCCTGGACCAGGTGGACAGCGGCAACGTGCAGAAGGTCGCCTTTGGCGGCGACATGCGCGGCGGCACCAGCCAGCTGACCTACACCACCCGCGGCGGGCAGACATCCACCATCACCGCACCGTTCGATCGCGACCTGATCAACGTGCTGCGCACCAAGAACGTGGAGATCGTGCAGGAGGAGCCGTCCAGCGGCATCTCCCTCGGCGCGATCCTGATGAATTTCCTGCCGGTCATCCTGATCATCGGCTTCTGGTTGTTCATCATGCGCCAGATGCAGGGCGGTGGCGGCGGTGCCAAGGGCGCGATGTCCTTCGGCAAGTCGCGCGCCAAGCTGCAGGGCGAGGACCAGATCAAGGTCACCTTCGCCGACGTCGCCGGCTGCGACGAGGCCAAGGAAGAAGTGGGCGAGCTGGTCGACTTCCTGCGCGACCCGTCCAAGTTCACCAAGCTGGGTGGCAAGATTCCGCGCGGCGTGCTGATGGTGGGCCCGCCGGGTACCGGCAAGACGCTGCTGGCCAAGGCCATCGCCGGCGAAGCCAAGGTGCCGTTCTTCTCGATCTCCGGTTCGGACTTCGTGGAAATGTTCGTCGGCGTCGGCGCCAGCCGCGTGCGCGACATGTTCGAGCAGGCCAAGAAGCATGCCCCGTGCATCATCTTCATCGACGAAATCGACGCCGTCGGTCGCCACCGTGGCGCCGGCCTGGGCGGTGGCCATGACGAGCGCGAGCAGACCCTGAACCAGCTGCTGGTCGAAATGGACGGTTTCGAGGGCGGTGAAGGCGTGATCGTGATCGCCGCCACCAACCGTCCGGACGTGCTGGACCCGGCGCTGCTGCGCCCGGGTCGCTTCGACCGCCAGGTCGTGGTTGGCCTGCCGGACGTGAAGGGTCGCGAGCACATCCTGAAGGTCCACATGCGCAAGCTGCCGCTCGCCGACGATGTCGAGCCGATGGTGATCGCGCGGGGTACCCCGGGCTTCTCCGGTGCTGATCTGGCCAATCTGTGCAACGAGGCGGCCCTGTTCGCCGCGCGTGGCAACGAGAAGGAAGTCCGCATGGACCACTTCGACCGTGCCCGCGACAAGATCCTGATGGGTGCCGAGCGCCGCTCGATGGCCATGAGCGAAGAAGAGAAGACCCTGACCGCCTACCACGAAGCCGGCCACGCCATTGTCGGCCGCCTGGTGCCCGAGCACGACCCGGTCTACAAGGTCACGATCATCCCGCGCGGCCGTGCGCTGGGCGTGACCATGTACCTGCCGGAGGGCGACAAGTATTCGATGAACCGCGTGGCGATCAAGTCGCAGCTGTGCTCGCTGTACGGTGGTCGTGTGGCCGAGGAGCTGATCTTCGGTGCCGACAAGGTCACCACGGGCGCTTCCAACGACATCGAACGCGCCACCAAGATGGCCCGCAACATGGTCACCAAGTGGGGCCTGTCCGACCAGCTCGGCCCGATCGCCTATGGCGAAGAGGATGACGAGGTGTTCCTGGGCCGTTCGGTCACCCAGCACAAGAGCGTGTCCAACGACACCGCGCGTCGCATCGATGAGGAGGTGCGCAAGATCCTCGACGAAGCCTACGCGCGCACTACCGAGCTGATGACGGCCAACCTGGACAAGTTGCACGCGATGTCCCAGCTGCTGCTGCAGTACGAGACGATCGACGCGCCGCAGATCGACGCCATCATGGAAGGCCGCGATCCGCCGCCGCCGGCTGGCTGGAGCAAGTCGAACAAGGATGGTGGCAACGACAAGGGCGGCGACGCCCGCCCGCTGCCGCCGATCGCGGGCCCGGCCGAATCGCACTGACGGCCCGCTGCGCGTGACACCAGACGAGGCCGGGGCAACCCGGCTTCGTCGTTTCCGGGCTACCGGCCCATTCCGAAGAACCGAACTGACGCTGGAGCCCGCATGTCTGCCCCGAAGCCCGAACCGATTTCCCACACCGTCGAAATGGTCATCGCCACCGTGGTCGGCGTGGGTGTGGGCCTCGGAGCCGACAATCTGCTGTTGGGCTGCGTGGTGGGTATCGCGGTCGGCATCGTGCTGAGCATCGCCAGGACCCTGTACGTGGACCGCAAGCGTCGCCGCCGTTGAGGGTGTCGGCAGGGCTGCGCCCTGCACCCGTGGTAGTGCCGGCCGTTGGCCGGCAACCTCAGCAGCAACAGCAACAGCAACAGCAGAAGCGGGCATTCCTTGGGGTGGCGGGGCGGTGTGGGTTGGCAGGACACGCCGTAAACCCCGCTCCGCGGTCCGGCCCAGCCGCCGGCGGCTGTGCGTTCGGGCGCTTGCGAAGCAGTGCTTCGCAGGCAAAGCGCCCTCACCCATGGGGGCTCGATGGCGCCATCCATGGCGCCAACGGTCCTGCAGCCCCACACCGTCCCGCCAGACCATCAGCAATCCAGAGCCGCATTGGCTTTGGCCGTTGCCTCTGCGGGTGCAGGGCGCCGCCCTGCCGAACTAAACTACCCGCCGTTGTTCCAGCAGGATTACCGATGTTCGATACCTCGCCCCAGCTCGATTGCGCCGGCCGCATCCTGCGCCTCGACCGTGCCCAGGTCATGGGCATCGTCAACGTCACCCCGGACTCGTTTTCCGATGGCGGCGCGCACGACACCACCGAGGCCGCAGTCGCTCATGGCCTGAAGCTGGTCGAGGAGGGCGCGGACCTTCTCGATATCGGCGGCGAATCGACCCGCCCGGGCGCCACGCCGGTATCGGTCGAGGAGGAGCTGGGCCGGGTGATTCCGGTGATCGAGCAGCTGGCGGCCCGGACCCACGTGCCGATCAGCATCGACACCTTCAAGCCGGAAGTGATGCGCGCGGCCGTGGCCGCTGGCGCCGGCATGATCAACGACATCTTCGGCCTGCGCCAGGAGGGTGCGCTCGAGGCCGCTGCGGAAACCGGCGTGCCGGTGGTGCTGATGCACATGCAGGGCGAACCGGGCCACATGCAGGCCGATCCGCACTACGACGATGTGGTCGGCGAGGTGCACGGCTTCCTGGTGCAGCGCCTGTTCGCTGCCGAGATGGCAGGCATCGCGAGGAAGAACCTGCTGATCGACCTCGGTTTCGGCTTCGGCAAGACCACCGGCCACAACATGACCCTGCTGGCGCGTTCGGAGCGCTTTCTGGAACTGGGCGTGCCGATGCTGGCCGGCCTGTCGCGCAAGCGCAGTCTCGGTGAACTGACAGGTCGCGATACGCCGTCCGAGCGGGTAGCGGCCTCGGTGGCCGCGCACCTGATCGCGGTCCAGCGTGGCGCGCGCATCGTACGCGTGCATGACGTGACGGCCACAGTTGATGCGCTGAAGATCTGGCAGGCGGTGCAAGCCGTACCGACGCCGCGCGCCGACGCTGCGCCGACGATCCGCTGGCCGGACGAAGACTGATGGGTATCGATCGGCGGCCACTGGCGATCGCCGTGATGGGGCCGACCGCCAGTGGCAAGACCGCCACTGCGATCGCCCTGGCACGGCAGCTGGATGGCGAAATCGTCAGCGTCGACTCGGCACTGGTGTACCGCCACCTGGACATCGGTTCGGCCAAGCCCGATGCGACGGAGCGCGCGCAGGCGCCGCACCATCTGCTGGACCTGCGTGACCCCTGGCAGACCTACTCGGCGGCCGAGTTCGCCGCCGATGCCGGACGGGTCGTGGCCGACATCGTGGCGCGTGGCAGGACGCCGATCCTGGCCGGTGGCACTGGCCTGTACTTCCGGGCGCTGCTGCAGGGCCTGTCGCCGATGCCGGAGGCCGACCCGGCAATGCGCGAAGCGCTCAGCGCCGAGGCGGCCGAGCGTGGCTGGGCGGCACTGCACGCCGAGCTGGCCAAGGTCGACCCGGCCGCCGCCGCACGCATCCATGCGACCGATCCGCAACGCATCCAGCGGGCGCTGGAGGTCTATCGCCTGACCGGTATCCCCATTACTGAATGGCAGCGCCGGCCGGGCGTAGCGCCATTGCCGGTGCGCACCCTCAAGCTGATCCTCGCCCCACGCGACCGTGCGGTTCTGCACCAGCGCATCGAGGCGCGCTTCGACGCCATGCTGGGGCAGGGGTTCCTCGACGAGGTGCGGGCATTGCGCGCGATGCCGGAAATGGCAGCCGTGGAGGCGCCGTTGGACCTGCCGGCAGTGCGCGCGGTCGGCTATCGGCAGGCCTGGGAGTACCTGGACGGGGAGGGTGATGCCGCCCGTTTCCGTGACAAGGCGATCTTCGCCACCCGGCAACTGGCCAAGCGCCAGCTGACCTGGCTGCGCGGCGAGCTTGATGCGCGCTGGTTCGACCCCCATGTTGATGGGGAGCGCCTGGCCAGCGCGGTGTCGACCTTCGTCGCACGCTGAATCCCCGCCAGCCGTGTAACATCATCGGTCGGCGGGCGGCTCGGGGGCCGCGGCAACCGTCGGCAACCCAATAAGAACAATAATCAGGAGTGTGCAATGTCCAAGGGGCAATCGCTGCAGGATCCTTTCTTGAACGCACTGCGGCGCGAACGCGTGCCGGTTTCGGTGTACCTGGTGAACGGCATCAAGCTGCAGGGCACGATCGAGTCGTTCGACCAGTTCGTGGTCCTGCTGCGCAACACGGTCAGTCAGATGGTCTACAAGCACGCCATTTCCACCGTCGTTCCGGCACGCAACGTGAAGGTCGGTCCGGGCGGTGGTTACGTGCAGTCGGGTGAAGGCGGTCAGGCAGGTGATGAAGCAGACGAGTAACACCGGAGCGGTGAATGTTTGACCGCTCGAAAAAGGGTGAACACGCCCTGTTGATCCAGCCCCATTTCGGCAAGCTGGAAGACGATGTGCTCGAAGAATTCGGTGATCTGGCCCGCTCGGCCGGGGCCAGCATCGCCGCGACGATCACTGCGCGCCTGGACCGTCCGAATCCGTCGACCCTGATCGGCAGCGGCAAGCTGGACGAGATCAAGGCTGCGGCCGACGCCAGCGGGGCCGACCTGATCCTGGTCAATCATGCATTGAGCCCGGGCCAGGAACGCAACCTGGAACGTTTCCTCGAGCGCCGGGTGATCGACCGCACCGGCCTGATCCTGGACATCTTCGCCCAGCGTGCGCACAGCCACGAAGGCAAGCTGCAGGTCGAACTGGCACAGCTGCGCCACCTGGCTACGCGGCTGGTGCGCGGCTGGACCCATCTGGAGCGCCAGCGCGGCGGTTCGATCGGCCTGCGCGGACCGGGTGAAACCCAGCTGGAAACTGACCGCCGTCTGCTGCAGAAGCGGGTGGAGCAGCTGCAGAAGCGCCTGGAAAAGGTCGAAGTGCAGCGCACCCAGATGCGCCGTGCGCGTGTGCGCAGCGAGCTGCCGCGCGTGGCCCTGGTGGGCTACACCAACGCCGGCAAGTCGACCCTGTTCAACGCCATGACCGGCGCTGAGGCCTATGCCGCCGACCAACTGTTCGCAACGCTGGATCCGACCGTGCGCCGCATCGCGGTGCCGGGGGGCAACGTGGTGCTGGCCGATACCGTCGGTTTCGTCCGCGATCTGCCGCATGATCTGGTCGCGGCGTTCCGCTCGACCCTGTCCGAGGCGCGCGAGGCCGACTTCCTGCTGCATGTGGTCGACGCTGCCGATCCGCACCGCGAGGAGCGCATCGCCCAGGTCGACGAGGTGCTGACCGCAGTCGGTGCCGGCGACCTGCCGCAATTGCTGGTGTTCAACAAGATCGACCGCATCGACGGTGCCGACGTGCGCCACGATGGCCAGGACGGTATCCCGGATGAGTCGCGTCGTGAGCGGGTGTGGATTTCCGCGCGTGACGGGCGGGGGCTGGAGCTGCTGCAGGCGGTGCTGGGCAAGCGCCTGGGCCTGCAGCATGTCACCGGCGAACTGCGCCTGCCGCCGGATGCCGGCCGCCTGCGCGCGCGCCTGCACCAGCTGGAAGTGATCCGCAGCGAGCAGGCTGATGAGGAAGGCTGGCTGCTGCATGTCGACTTGCCGATTGCCGAAGCCGAGAAGCTGGCCGCCAGTGCCGACGGTGCACCGATCCGGGCGCTGCTGCCGGAGAAACTGCCGGAGTGGTGAGGTAGCACCTGGCAGGGCCGGCGAGTGCCGGCCGCCGGCCGGCAGCGCAACCGTCCCGGATGGGCGCGACATCTGCCTGTCATCTGCGGTACAACGTGCAGGTTCTTCACCCCACCGTCATGCCGATGTCCATCCCCACCGACGCTGAACTCAATATCCAGTCCGCCGCGCTTGGGCAGCGCCTCGAGCAGGCCTCGCTGCAGCTGGTGACCGCTGAAAGCTGCAGTGGTGGCTGGATTGCAAAGTGCATGACCGACATCGCAGGTTCGTCGGCATTCTTCGACTGCGGCATGGTGGTCTACAGCTACGAAGCCAAGCAGCGCCTGCTCGGCGTGCGCGCACAGACGCTGGAGCAGTTTGGCGCAGTCAGCCGCGAAACCGTGCTGGAAATGGTTTCCGGTGCGCTGGTCAACTCGGGGGCCGGCATCGCGGTGGCAGTGACCGGCATCGCCGGTCCCGGCGGCGGCAGCCCTGGCAAGCCGGTCGGCAGCGTCTGGATCGGCTGGAAGCGGCGCGGCGGCTACGCCCGCGCCGAGCTGTTCCAGTTCGAGGGCGACCGCGAAGCCATCCGCCGGCAAACCGTGGCGGCGGCATTGCGCGGCATCGACGCCCAGCTGTGACATGCTGCTCCGGTAATCGTCCGGAGCACGCATGATGTGGGAAACGCTGGGCACGGTCCGTGACCTGGGCCGACTGCAGGAAATTGCGGTTGTCCTGATCCGTTATGGTTTCGGTGACGTGGTGCGGCGCATCGGCCTGGCCACCACGCTGGAGCGCGCTGGGCGCCTGCTGCACTGGAACGAGGATCGCCAGGAACTGCTGCGGATGACCGCGCCGGTGCGCGTACGCAGCGCGATGCAGGATCTCGGCCCGACCTTCGTCAAGCTCGGTCAGGTGCTGGCGACGCGCGTCGACCTGCTGCCGCCGGAATGGATCGCTGAACTGTCCGAGCTGCAGAACGCGGTGCCCGCGCTGCCGTATGCCGACATCCGCGAGCAGCTGGAGGCCGATCTGGGCGCCTCGCCTGCAGACGTGTTCGCCTTCCTCGATGAAATCCCGATGGCCGCCGCCTCGCTGGCGCAGGCCCATCGCGCGCGCCTGCATGACGGCCGCGAGGTGGTGCTGAAGGTACGGCGCCCGGGTATCCGCGACGTGGTCGAGGCCGACCTGCGGTTGCTGGCGCGCCTGGCCGAAATCGTCGAGGCGCGGCTGCCGGACCTGCGCCGCTATCGTCCGGCCGAGGTCGTGCAGCAGTTCACCGTGTCGCTGCGACGCGAGCTGGATTTCGCCGCCGAATGCCGCAACGCCGAACGCATCGCACGCAACTTCAACGGCCGTGACGACATCCTGATCCCCAGCGTGCACTGGCAGTGGACCTGTGAAAGCCTGAATGTGCAGGACTTCGTCGACGGCATTCCCGGGCGTGACCTGGCCGGCGTCGATGCGGCGGGCCTGGACCGGCGCGAACTGGCTCGGCGCGGTGCCGGCATCGTGCTCAAGATGGTGCTGGAGGACGGCTGCTTCCACGCCGACCCGCACCCCGGCAACATCTTCTACCTGCGTGACGGCCGCATCGGCGTGATTGACTTCGGCATGGTCGGCGCGTTGTCCGAAGTGCGCCGCTTCCAGGTCGCGCAGCTGCTGCACGGGCTGGTCGAGCAGGACCCGCAGAGCGTGGCCGATGTGCTGCTGGACTGGGCCGGCGGCGTGGAAGTGGACGAGAACCGCCTGCAGCACGACATCAGCCAGTTCGTCGACCAGTATCGCGGCGTGCCGCTGAAGGACCTGCGCATCGGCCTGATGCTGGGCGATATCACCCAGCTGCTGCGCAGCTACAGCCTGACCCTGCCGGCCGATCTGGCGCTGATGATCAAGGCCTTCCTGACCCTGGAAGGCATGGGTCGCCAGCTGGACCCGGATTTCGACATGGCCAGTGCCGCGCGCCCGTTCCTGGAACGGGTGGTGCTGCAGCGCTATGCGCCCAAGGCGCTGCTCAAGCGTGGCCGACGCAGCCTGCTGGGCCTGGTCGACTTCGCCGGGGAACTGCCGCGCGACCTGCGCAAGCTGGTCCAGGCGGCACGCCGCGGCCGCCTCCAGCTGAAGGTGGAAACCACTGCGCTGCAGGGCTTTGGCGAACAGGTGAATCGGGCAGCGAACCGGCTGGTGATGGGTATCGTCACCGCCGCGCTGATCATCGGGTCCTCGATCGTGATGCACAGCGTTGGCGGGGTCTCCAGTCGCTGGCTGCTGGCACTGGGCGTGTGCGGTTTCATCGGCGCC
>NZ_JAOCGL010000116.1:0-11235 GCF_029842485.1 Stenotrophomonas sp. GD03777 | reverse complement strand
CAGTCCACGTAGCTGACGCTGACGATCTCGTACTCGCGCTGGCCGGCCGGGGCGTCGATCACGATCGAATCGCCTTCCAGCTTGCCGATCATCGCCCGCGCCACCGGCGAGGAAATCGCGATCAGGCCCAGCTTGATGTCCGCTTCCAGGTCACCGACGATCTGGTACTTCTTCTCTTCGTCGGTTTCCACGTCGGCCAGCGTCACGCTGGCGCCGAACACCACCTTGGAGCCGGCATTGAGCTTGCTCACGTCGATGATCTCGGCGTGCGACAGCTCGCCCTCCAGCTGCTTGATGCGGCCTTCGATGAAGCCCTGTTCCTCGCGCGCGGCGTGGTACTCGGCATTCTCCTTCAGGTCACCGTGCTCACGCGCTTCGGCAATGGCGGCGATGACCTTCGGGCGCTTGACCGACTTCAGGTGATCCAGTTCGTCGCGCAGCTTCTGCGCGCCCTTCATGGTGATGGGGGCTCTCATGCATTCAACTCCTTGTGCAGCTCCTGCAGCGACCAGACGGGGCCGGTGCCGCGGAATTCCAGTGAATCCACCAGCGCCTTGGCGCCGGCAATGGTGGTCGAGTAGGTGACGCGATGCTGCAGCGCCTCGCGGCGGATCGAGAACGAGTCGTTGATCGCCGAACGACCTTCGGTCGTGTTGACGATGTAGACGATCTCGCCGTTCTTGATCGAGTCGACGATGTGCGGACGGCCTTCGACCACCTTGTTGATGATCTCGCAGTCCATGCCGTGCTGCTGCAGCCACGCGGCGGTGCCACGGGTGGCGACCAGGCTGTAGCCACGCGCCAGCAGCGCCTTGGCCACCGGCAGCACGCGCTTCTTGTCCGGGTCGCGGACCGAGACGAAGGCCTTGCCGACCGGCGGTGCCTTGATGCCACCGGCTTCCTGCGCACGCGCAAAGGCGGCGTTGAAGGTGCGGCCGACGCCCATCACCTCGCCGGTGGAGCGCATCTCCGGCCCGAGGATCGGATCGACGCCCTGGAACTTGGCGAACGGGAAGATCGCTTCCTTCACCGAGTAGTAGTCCGGCACGATTTCCTTGGTCGCGCCCTGCTCGGCCAGGCTCTTGCCAGCCATGCAACGGGCGGCGATCTTCGCCAGCGCCATGCCGGTGGCCTTGGACACGAACGGCACGGTGCGCGAGGCACGCGGGTTCACTTCCAGCAGGTAGATGGTGTCGGCACCCTCGTCGCTGGTCTGGATCGCGAACTGGGTGTTCATCAGGCCGACCACGTTCAGGGCCTTGGCCAGCTCCACCACCTGGCGGCGCAGTTCGGCCTGGGTTTCAGCCGACAGCGAATACGGCGGCAGCGAGCACGAGGAATCGCCCGAGTGCACGCCAGCTTCTTCGATGTGCTCCATCACGCCACCGATCAGGACGTTGCCATCCTTGTCGGCAATGATGTCGACGTCGCACTCGACAGCATTGTCGAGGAAGCGGTCCAGCAGCACCGGCGAATCGTTGGACACCTTCACAGCGTCGCGCACGTAACGGGCCAGGTCGGCTTCGCCGTAGACGATTTCCATGGCACGGCCGCCCAGCACGTAGCTCGGGCGCACCACCAGCGGGTAGCCGATCTCGCGGGCCAGCAGCAGGGCTTCCTGATCATTGCGGGCGATGCGGTTCGGCGGCTGCTTCAGGCCCAGCTTGTCCACCAGCTGCTGGAAGCGCTCGCGGTCTTCGGCCAGGTCGATCGAGTCCGGGCTGGTGCCAATCACCGGCACGCCGTTGGCTTCCAGCGCGCGCGCCAGCTTCAGCGGGGTCTGGCCGCCGTACTGCACGATCACGCCCTTCGGCTGTTCCAGTTCGACGATTTCCAGCACGTCTTCCAGGGTCAGCGGTTCGAAGTACAGGCGGTCGGAGGTGTCGTAGTCGGTCGACACGGTTTCCGGGTTGCAGTTGACCATGATGGTTTCATAGCCATCCTCGCGCAGCGCCAGTGCCGCGTGCACGCAGCAGTAGTCGAACTCGATGCCCTGGCCGATGCGGTTCGGGCCACCGCCCAGGATCATGATCTTGTCGCGGTTGCTCGGCGCGGCCTCGCACTCGTCCTCGTAGGTCGAGTACAGGTAGGCGGTACCGGTGGAGAACTCGCCGGCACAGGAGTCCACGCGCTTGTAGACCGGGCGCACCTTGTGCGCACGACGCAGCGCGCGGATGGCGGCTTCGTTGGTGCCGGCGAGCTGCGCCAGGCGCGCGTCGGAGAAACCGGCGCGCTTCAGCTTGCGCAGGCGCGCAGCGTCAAGTGCGTCGATGCCACCGGCGGCGACTTCGCTTTCGGCCGCGATGATTTCCTCGATCTGGTCCAGGAACCAGTGGTCGATGAAGGACAGCGCGTAGATCTCTTCCACGCTCATGCCGGCACGGAAGGCGTCGGCGACGAAGAACAGGCGCTCCGGACCCGGTGCCTTCAGTTCGCGGCGCAGGGTCTGCAGGTCGTCTTCGTTGCCCAGGTCCAGGCCGGTCGGGTCGAAGCCGACCTTGCCGGTTTCCAGGCCACGCAGGGCCTTCTGCACCGACTCCTGGAAGGTACGGCCCATCGCCATCACCTCGCCCACCGACTTCATCTGGGTGGTCAGGCGGGCGTCGGCGGCCGGGAACTTCTCGAAGGCGAAACGCGGGATCTTGGTGACGACGTAGTCGATGGACGGCTCGAACGAGGCCGGGGTCAGGCCGCCGGTGATCTCGTTCTTCAGTTCGTCCAGGGTGTAGCCCACGGCCAGCTTGGCGGCAACCTTGGCGATCGGGAAGCCGGTGGCCTTGGACGCCAGCGCCGAGGAACGCGACACGCGCGGGTTCATCTCGATGACGACCACGCGGCCGGTCTTCGGGTTGATGCCGAACTGCACGTTCGAACCACCGGTATCGACGCCGATCTTGCGCAGCACGGCGATGGAGGCATCGCGCAGGCGCTGGTATTCCTTGTCGGTCAGGGTCTGCGCCGGGGCCACGGTGATCGAGTCACCGGTGTGCACGCCCATCGGGTCGAGGTTTTCGATCGAGCAGACGATGATGCAGTTGTCCGCGGTATCGCGGACCACTTCCATCTCGAACTCCTTCCAGCCCAGCACCGACTCTTCCACCAGCACTTCGGTGGTCGGCGACAGTTCCAGGCCACGGCTGACGATCTCGACCAGCTCTTCGCGGTTGTAGGCGATGCCGCCACCGCTGCCGCCCAGGGTGAAGCTGGGGCGGATGATGGTCGGGTAGCCAACGCGGGTCTGGATCTCCAGCGCTTCGTCCAGGGTGTGGGCGACGGCGGCGGTCGGGCATTCCAGGCCGATCTCACCCATGGCCACGCGGAACAGCTCGCGGTCTTCGGCCATGCGGATCGCTTCGCGCTTGGCGCCGATCAGTTCGACGTTGTACTTCTCCAGCACGCCGTTGTCGGCCAGGTCCAGCGCGCAGTTCAGCGCGGTCTGGCCACCCATGGTCGGCAGCAGCGCATCGGGCTTTTCCTTGGCGATGATCTTCTCGACCGTCTGCCAGTTGATCGGCTCGATGTAGACGGCGTCGGCCATCTCCGGGTCGGTCATGATCGTGGCCGGGTTGCTGTTGACCAGCACCACGCGGTAACCCTCGTCACGCAGGGCCTTGCAGGCCTGGGCGCCGGAGTAGTCGAACTCGCAGGCCTGGCCGATGACGATCGGGCCAGCACCGATGATGAGGATGGTCTTGAGGTCAGTGCGCTTGGGCATTTTCTTCTCTAAGTCAGTACAGCGTGACAAGGGGGGTGATCGCACGCTGTCGATCAGGAATCTTGATCCGCAGCGCCGCGCCGGGGGCAGCAGCGATGCGGGGTTTACGGTCCATCGCGACGCCACCGGCAGGCCGGCGGCGTACTGATCACGCCTTGGCCTGCTCCATCAGCACCACGAAGCGGTCGAACAGCGGGCCGACGTCGTGCGGGCCCGGCGACGCTTCCGGATGGCCCTGGAACGAGAACGCCGGCACGTCGGTGCGGGCCACGCCCTGGTTGGTGCCGTCGAACAGCGAACGGTGGGTCACGCGCAGGGTCGGCGGCAGGGTTGCTTCATCGATCGCGAAACCGTGGTTCTGCGAGGTGATCATCACCCGGCCGCTGTCCAGGTCCTGCACCGGATGGTTGGCACCGTGGTGGCCGTGGCCCATCTTCATGGTCTGCGCGCCCGAGGCCAGGCCGAGCAGCTGGTGGCCCAGGCAGATGCCGAAGGTCGGGATCTTCACATCGATGAAGGTCTTGATCGCTTCGATGGCGTAGTCGCACGGTTCCGGGTCACCCGGGCCGTTGGACAGGAACACGCCGTCCGGCTTCAGTGCCAGCACCTCGGCGGCCGGGGTCTGCGCCGGCACCACGGTCACTTCGCAGCCGCGCTCGGCCAGCATGCGCAGGATGTTGGTCTTCACGCCGAAGTCGTAGGCCACGACCTTGTACTTGGCCGGCACGCTGACGAAGGCGTTGGCATCCAGGTCCAGCTGGCCCTCGGTCCAGGTGTAGGTCTTCTCGGTAGTGACGACCTTGGCCAGATCCATGCCCTTCAGCCCCGGGAACTTGCGGGCGGCTTCCAGTGCCTTTTCCACGTCGATGTCGCCGGCCATCAGCGCACCGTTCTGCGCACCCTTCTCGCGCAGGATGCGGGTCAACTTGCGGGTGTCGATGCCGGCGATGGCGACCACGCCACGCTGGATCAGCCAGTCCTGCAGCGACACCTGGCTGCGCCAGTTGCTGGGGCGGCGCGGAACGTCGCGCACGATCAGGCCGGCCGACCACACCTTGGACGCTTCGTCGTCTTGGTCGGTCATGCCGGTGTTGCCGATATGCGGATAGGTCAGCGTGACCATCTGCCGGGCGTAGGACGGGTCGGTCAACACTTCCTGATAGCCGGTCATGGCGGTGTTGAACACCACTTCACCGACGGACAGGCCGGGCGCGCCTACGGATTCGCCCTCGAATACGGTGCCGTCTTCGAGGACGAGGATTGCGGCTTGGGTCACGGGAATCTCACTTTGGCTACCGAGGGGGCTGCCGAAGTCACGCCTGCGCTTCACGGAAATCCGGTTGCAAAAAAGCGCGGACGTACGGTCTGGGACCGGTCCGGCTTTCGTGATTCGGCGAGTGCGAATTGTAGCGCTGCCGGGACGCTCACGCCAGCGGTTATCGCGCTTCATGAACAGGCGATTGCGCATTCATTTCAATCCGGCGGCGTATGCGGGCCGGAGGCGGGGTCGGATCCATTCCCGAATGGGAAAGGCTCTGACCCCAGGCGCCCTCGGATGGGGTCAGAGCCCTCTCCGCTGGAAAGGGATCCAGCCCCAGGAATCAGCCCGCCTTACTGCAGCAGGTCCCGCACGCGGTAGCTGCCCGGGGCCCGGCCCTGCAGCTGGCGGGCGGCAAACAGGGCGCCGCGGGCGAAGATGTCGCGGTTGATGGCCCGGTGTACCAGCTCGATGCGCTCGCCCAGCCCGGTGAACTGCACCAGATGCTCGCCTACGATGTCGCCGGCGCGCAGGCTGGCGTAGTGCGGCTCCGCCCCGCCCCGCTGCGCGGCCGCGCCCAGGGTCAATGCAGTGCCCGATGGCGCGTCCTTCTTCTGGGTGTGGTGCGATTCGACGATGTCGCAGTCCCAGCCGGCCAGCGCCTGCGCCGCGCGCTCCACCAGTTCGTCCAGTACCGCCACGCCCAGGCTGAAGTTCGAGGCCCATACCAGCGGGATCTTCGCCGCTGCCGCATCCAACGCCTGGCGCTGCGTGCTGGAAATGCCGGTGGTACCCGACACCAGCCCTGCCCCGCGATCCACGCACAGCGCCAGCAGCGGGTCGAAGCCCTCCGGCAGGCTGAAGTCAATGGCCACGTCGAACACCGGCGCACCGGGCAGTTCGCTGGCCGCGAAGAACGGCACACCGTCGACTACGCGCTGGGCCGGCGCGCGACCGGTCACGGCGGCCACGATCTGCAGGGTTTCGGAATGTTCGGCGGCCAGCCGCAGCAGGGCCTGGCCCATGCGCCCGGAGGCACCGTGAATGAGCAATCGCAGGGGAGTCTGGTTCATGCCTGCAGGCTAGCGGCAGCACGCCCGCTCCGGCAAGCGCCATCGCTGCGATGCTGCATGCCCCTGCGGTGACGGGTTTGCCACTGGACGCGGCAACGCTCCCCTTCAAGTCTGTGGCCCTTCCCTCAGCCCGGGCAAAACCCATGAAATCCTCGACCGTCTTCAGCAAATGCGCCAGGAAGACCGGTTATGCCGGGACGTCGACCACGCGCTACCGCTTGCTGGATGCCGCCCTGCTTGTCGTTAATCACCAGCGCGCCAGCGAAAGCCGGGGCTTCTACGTGAATGCTGGACTCTACTTTCCAGAGCTGCTCGCGTATCCCCTCGCGCCTGACGATCTTGAAACGGCTTTCCGGTACCGCTCCAGCATTCCCACGCCCCATGTCGACTGGCGGATCGAAGAAACGCCGGGCCTGCGCCGGACCTTCATCCAGCAGGATCTTGATGACCTGCTGGAGGCCGGCAACCGCGACGCGCTGAAGGCCCTGCTGCTCGATGCCCTGGCCGACGTGGCGGGTTTCGCAGCAGCCCATGGAAACCGCGAATCGGTGCGGCGATTGAATCAGGGCGGGAACTTCCGCGCGATCATCCGCAGGGAAGTCTGAATCCGGCCTGCGTCCGGTAGATCCACGCCATGCGTGGATGAAGCCCGCAAGTGTGCGAACCAGGGTTCGCACCCACCAGAGCAGGAAAGCAGCGTCAGCGCTGCTTCGGCGGAGTCGGCCCGCAGCTGTCGCACCCCCCACAGGCACCGCCCCCACCGCTGGCCGGCGGTGCGATCTTCCGCCCCAGCGCCTGCAGCCAGGCCGCGCGACCCGGCTTCAGCAGGGCCAGCGCCAAGGCCCCGCGCAGCGTGCGCACGGTGCCCGGGAACTGCTTCTTCAGCACCACCCAGGCACTGACCAGCACGGCCACCGCGATGATCAGGTACTGGATCAGCAGCCCGGTATCCATCAGCCGCCTCCCAGCGCCTTGGTCACCTGATAGGTGATCAGCGCGGCCACGTAAGCCGCGGCAAACAGGTAGAACGCGGCAAAGCCCATCTGCTTCCAGGAGTTGGTCTCGCGCTTGATGGTCGCCAGCGTCGAGATGCACATCGGGGCGTAGATGTACCAGACCAGCAGCGACAGGGCCGTGGCCAGCGACCAGCCATCGCTGATCAACGGGGTCAGCGCCTGGCTGGCGGCATCGTCATCGGCGGCCGACAGCGCATACACGGTGGCCAGCGAAGACACCGCCACCTCACGCGCGGCCAGGCCCGGAATCAGCGCGATGCAGATCTGCCAGTTGAAGCCCAGCGGTGCGAAGAACACCGCCATCGCATGGCCGATCCGGCCGGCGTAGCTGTAGTCGATGGCCGGCATCGTGGCATCGGCCGGGGCCGCCGGGAACGACAGCAGCACCCACAGCAGGATGGTCAGCGCCAGGATGATGCCGCCGACACGCTTGAGGAAGATCATGCCGCGCTCATACAGGCCCACCGCCAGGTCACGCACATGTGGCAGGCGGTACGACGGCAGCTCCAGCATCAGCGGATGCTCGCTCTTGTCGCGGCGCCACTTCTTCATGATCCACGACATCGCCAGCGCACTGAGGATGCCGGCGGCGTACAGGCCGAACAGCACCAGGCCCTGCTGGTTGAACACCCCCCACACCGTCTTCTGCGGAATGAACGCACCGATCAGCAGGGCGTACACCGGCAGGCGCGCCGAGCAGGTCATCAGCGGTGCGACCAGGATGGTGGCCAGGCGGTCACGCGGGTCCTGGATGCTGCGCGTGGACATGATGCCCGGCACCGCGCAGGCGAAGCTGGACAGCAGCGGGATGAACGAGCGGCCGGACAGGCCGGCGGCGGCCATCATGCGGTCGAGCAGGAACGCCGCACGTGGCAGGTAGCCGGATTCCTCCAGCACCAGGATGAAGAAGAACAGGATCAGGATCTGCGGCAGGAACACCACCACGCCACCGACGCCGGCGATGATGCCGTCGGTCAGCAGGCTGGCCAGCGGACCCTCCGGCAACACGCTGCCAACGAGAGCGCCGAGCCAGGCGAAGCCAGCCTCGATGCCATCCATCAACGGCGTCGCCCAGGCGTACACCGCCTGGAAGATCAGGAACATCACCACTGCAAGGCTGATCAGCCCGAACACCGGGTGCAGCAGCCAGCGGTCCAGCGCGTCGTCGATCTTCGCGGTCCGCGCCGGCATCCGCACGGCGACCGACAGGATCTCGCGCACCTTGGCGTGGTAGTCGATGCCACCTTCCGGGCCCGGCACCGGTGCATCCAGGTGCGGCACCATCGCATCGAGGCGTTCGACCAGGGCCTTGGCACCCTGCTTGCGCACCGCTACGGTCTCCACCACCGGTACGCCCAGCTCGCGCTCCAGCGCGGCCACGTCCACCTGGATGCCACGGCGCTGGGCCGCATCGACCATGTTCAGGGCGACCACCATCGGCTTGCCCAGTTCACGCAGCTCCAGCGCGAAGCGCAGGTGCAGGCGCAGGTTGGTGGCGTCGATCACGCACAGCAGCACGTCCGGCGCAGCTTCGCCCGGGTAGAAGCCCCGGCACAGGTCACGGGTGATCGCCTCATCCAGGCTGGCCGGATGCAGGCTGTAGGCACCCGGCAGGTCGAGCACGGCGAATTCGCGGCCGGACGGCGCGCGCAGGCGACCTTCCTTGCGCTCTACGGTGACGCCGGTGTAGTTGGCGACCTTCTGCCGGCTGCCGGTCAGCTGGTTGAACAGCGCGGTCTTGCCGCTGTTGGGGTTCCCGACCAGCGCGATGCGCAGCGGTGAGGCGGAGACAGTGGCGGTCATGCACGTCGTTCCTGGCTGGCAGCGTCGACCACGACGCGCTTGGCTTCACTGATCCGCAGCGCGAACCGGGTGAACCCGACCTGCACCAGCAGCGGCTCGCCCCCCACCGGGCCCTTGGCCACCAAGCGTACTTCCTCGCCATTCACGAATCCCAGCTCGCGCAGGCGACGGGCAATGGCATCGTTGGCATGCAGGTCCTGCACGGACTCGACCACGGCCGAGGTGTGCAGCGGCAGTTCGGACAGCGTCATCTAGCGTGTTCTCTGCTGGATGTAAATGGTTCTCGATTCTAACATTCCCGCGTCGCGTCATGGCCCATGACCAATGGCCCGCTATGATCCATACAGGTATGGAGTGACCCTGGAATCCCATGAACGATGCTTTGCAGATCGAGCGCCGTGGCGCTGTCCTCACCCTCTGGCTGAACCGGCCGGAGCTGCACAACGCCTTTGACGCCAGCCTGATCGCCCGGCTGACTGCCGCACTGGAAGCCGCCGGCGGCGATGATTCGGTCCGGGCCGTGGTGGTCGCCGGTCACGGCGCTTCCTTCTCGGCCGGTGCCGACATGCAGTGGATGCGCGGCATGGCCGCCGCCAGCGAGGCCGACAACCGCGAGGACTCGCTGGCCCTGGCGCGGCTGATGCGCACCCTGGACGAGCTGCCCAAGCCGACCCTGGCCCGGGTCCATGGCGCCGCCTTCGGGGGCGGCGTCGGCCTGGTCGCCTGCTGCGACATCGCCATCGCCAGCACCTCGGCCCGCTTCGGCCTGACCGAAAGCCGCCTCGGCCTGCTGCCGGCGGTGATCTCGCCCTACGTGATCGAGGCCATCGGCCCGCGCCAGGCGCGGCGCTGGTTCGCCACCGGCGAGCACTTCGATGCCGACACCGCGCTGCGCATCGGCCTGGTCCACCAGCTGGTCGAGCCCGAACGCCTGGACGAAGCCCTGGAACGCCAGCTGGCCCTGCTCGACAAGGCCGGCCCGATCGCCTCGTCCACCGCCAAGCAGCTGGTGCGGCAGGTCCGCGACAGCCATGACCGCGACGCGCTGGATCGGGATAATGCCGCCCTGATCGCGCGCCTGCGGGTGTCCGCCGAGGGCCAGGAAGGCCTGGGCGCCTTCCTCGACAAGCGCGCCCCCCACTGGGTCACGGAAGCCTGAACATGCTCGATCATCTTGGTTTGACCAGCGCCGACCTGGCGCGCAGCAGGACCTTCTTCCTGCAGGCACTGGCGCCGCTGCAGATCGACGTCGTGATGGAAGTGAGCGCCGAAGAAACCGGTGACCACGACCACATCGGCTTCGGCAGCGACGGCAAGCCGTTCTTCTGGCTCGGCAATGGCGGCACCACCAGTCACGGCGTGCACGTGGCCTTTGCCTGCACCCGCCGCGCGCAGGTGGACGCCTTCCACGCCGCCGCTCTCGCCGCCGGTGGCCGCGACAACGGCGCCCCGGGCCTGCGCCCGTGGTACCACCCGGATTACTACGCCGCCTTCGTGCTCGACCCGGACGGCAACAACATCGAAGCGGTCTGCCACCGTCCGTCCGATGGGGCAGCCGCATGAGCGATTACGTCCGCATCGTCGAGGTCGGCCCGCGTGATGGGCTGCAGAACGAAAAGCAGTCGGTGTCCACCGCCGACAAGATCGAACTGATCAACCGCCTGTCGGCCACCGGCCTGCGCAGCATCGAGGCGACCAGTTTCGTCAGCCCGAAGTGGATCCCGCAACTGGCCGACGCCGCCGAGGTCTATGCCGGCATCCAGCGCCGGCCGGGCGTGCACTACCCGGTACTGGTGCCGAACGAACAGGGCTACGACCGCGCCCGTGCGGTGGGCGTGGAGGAAGTGGCGGTGTTCACCGCCGCCTCCGAGGCCTTCAACCGTACCAATACCAATGCCGGCATCGACGAATCGCTGGCCCGGTTCGAGCCGATCCTGCGCCGCGCCGCCGCCGATGGCGTGCGCGTGCGCGGCTATGTCTCCACCGCACTCGGCTGCCCCTACCAGGGCGAGGTGCCGCTGGCCGACGTGGTGCGGGTGGCGCGCGCCCTGCACCAGATGGGTTGTTACGAAATCTCACTGGGCGACACCATCGGCGTCGGCACCCCGCGCAAGGCACGGGCGATGCTGCAGGCGGTTGCCGCCGAGATTCCGATGACGGCACTGGCCGTGCACTTCCACGACACCTACGGCCAGGCCATCGCCAACATCGCCACCTGCCTGGAAGAAGGCGTGCGCGTGGTCGACAGCGCGGTCTCCGGCGCCGGTGGCTGCCCGTATGCCAAGGGCGCCAGCGGCAACGTCGCCAGCGAGGATGTGGTCTACCTGCTGCAGGGCCTGGGCCTGGACAGCGGCGTGGACCTGCCGGCAC
>NZ_JAOCGL010000115.1:0-11255 GCF_029842485.1 Stenotrophomonas sp. GD03777 | reverse complement strand
TCGATCGCGATGTCATACCCCGCATCGGCGTGGCGCATGACGCCGGTGGCCGGGTCGTTCCACAGCACGCGGCCAATCCGCTTCGCCGCTGCCTCGGTACCGTCGCAGACGATCACCATGCCGGCATGCTGGGAGAAGCCCATGCCCACGCCGCCGCCATGGTGCAGCGAGACCCAGGTCGCGCCGCTGGCGGTGTTGAGCAGGGCGTTCAGCAGCGGCCAGTCGGACACCGCGTCGGAGCCATCGGCCATCGCTTCGGTTTCGCGGTTTGGCGAGGCCACGCTGCCGCTGTCCAGGTGGTCACGTCCGATCACCACCGGCGCCTTCAGTTCGCCGTTGGCGACCATCTCGTTGAACGCCAGTCCGAGTCGATCGCGATCACCCAGGCCGACCCAGCAGATGCGCGCCGGCAGGCCCTGGAACTTGATCTTCTCGGCGGCCATGTCCAGCCAGCGGTGCAGGTGGGGATTGTCCGGAATCAGTTCCTTCACCTTGGCATCGGTCTTGGCGATGTCTTCCGGGTCGCCACTCAGTGCTGCCCAGCGGAACGGGCCGATGCCGCGGCAGAACAGCGGGCGGATGTAGGCCGGCACGAAGCCGGGGAAGTCGAACGCGTTCTCCACGCCTTCTTCCAGCGCCATCTGCCGCAGGTTGTTGCCGTAGTCCACGGTCGGCACGCCGAGTGCGTGGAAGCCGAGCATGGCGCGGATATGGTTGGCCATCGACGCGCGCGCTGCTTTCTCCACTTCCTTCGGCGCGGACACGCGCTTTTCGTCCCATTGCTCGACGGTCCAGCCCTGCGGCAGGTAGCCGTTCACCGGGTCGTGCGCGGAGGTCTGGTCGGTCAGCAGGTCCGGCTTCACGCCGCGCTTGAGCAGTTCGGCCAGCACGTCGGCGACGTTGCCGAGCAGGCCCACCGACTTCGGCGTGCCGGCCTTGCAGGCTTCATCGATCAGGCGCAGCGCTTCGTCCAGGTTGTCGGTCCAGGTGTCAAGGTAGCCGGTGCGCAGGCGCATGTCGATGCTGCTCTTGCGGCACTCGACGGCCAGGCAGGAGGCGCCGGCCATCACGGCGGCCAGCGGCTGTGCGCCGCCCATGCCGCCGAGGCCACCGGTGAACAGCCACTTCCCGGTCAGGTCGCCACCGAAATGCTGGCGCCCCATCTCCACGAAGGTCTCGTAGGTGCCCTGCACGATGCCCTGCGCGCCGATGTAGATCCAGCTGCCTGCGGTCATCTGGCCGTACATGGCCAGGCCCTTCCTATCCAGCTCGTTGAAGTGGTCCCAGTTGGCCCAGCGCGGTACCAGGTTGGAATTGGCGATCAGCACGCGCGGCGCATCGGCGTGGGTGCGGAACACGCCCACCGGCTTGCCCGACTGCACCAGCAGGGTCTGGTCGTCGTCCAGGCGCTTGAGCGTTTCGACGATGGCATCGAAGCTCTCCCAGTCGCGTGCGGCGCGGCCGATGCCGCCGTACACCACCAGTTCCTGCGGGCGCTCGGCCACATCGGGGTGCAGGTTGTTCATCAGCATGCGCAGCGGCGCTTCGGTCAGCCAGCTCTTGGCGTTGAGCGTGGTGCCGGTCGGCGCGGCGATGGTGCGGGACGGGTCGTTGCGGGTCATGCGGCGCTCCGGTTCGTAGCGAATTCAAGGCAGGCATTGAGCACCTGCGCCAGGGTGTGGCGCAGCGGTGCGGCGTGGTCGGGGTCGAGCGGCGTGGGCCAGCTGTGCTCGTCCACCTGGTCCGGCAGGGGTTCGTGCATGTAGCCGCGGCAGGCCAGCTCCATCTGCAGGCTGTGCACGCCGCCGGCGATGTTGCTGTAGTGGCGGGTGATCCAGCCACCCTTGAAACGGCCGTTGCGCACCTGGCTCATGCCACTGATCTTCAGCAGGTTCTCCACCACGTCGCTCAAGGCGTTGTCGCAGGACGTGTCAGGTGCGCCGGACGGGCCAGCGGTGCCCAGGTTGAACTGCGGCAGCTCCCCGTCGAACAGATGCGGGATGTGTGAGCGGATCGAGTGCGCGTCGTACACCACCACGGTGCCGTGGCGTGCACGCAGGCGCGTGATCTGCGAAGCCAGCGCATCGTGGTAAGGCAGGAAATACGTGTCGCGGCGACGGGCGATTTCTGCGTCGTCCGGTTCGCGCCCGGCGTGGTACAGCGGCTGGTTGTCGAAGGTCGTCAGCGGGCACAGGCCGGTGGTGTTCTGGCCCGGGTACAGCGACACGCCGCTGGGATCGCGGTTGAGGTCGATCACCGAACGCGAGATTGCCGAGCGCACCGTGGTCGCGCCCATGCCACGCACGAAGTCGTACAGCTCGTGCACCCACCAGTCGGCGTCGCGGCGTGCCAGCCACGGCGAGTGGTAGTCGCCGATCAGGTCGTGCGGCAGCTCGCTGCCGGTATGCGGGAAGCTGACGATGAGGGGGGCGTCGCCCTCGTGCACCGTCAGCCATTCGGGAAGGGTCGTCATGCCTGCGGTTCCACGGTCGGCAACAGATCGCCCAGGCCCTGCGCCAGCGCACCGCTGCGCACCAGATTCGTGGCGGTCACCATGTCCGGATGGAAGTAGCGGTCTTCTTCCAGTGTCGGCACCTGCGCACGCAGGCTGGCGCGCACGCTTTCCAGCGCGGCACTGGAGCGCAGCGGGGCGTGGAAGTCGCAGCCCTGTGCTGCGGCCAGCAGTTCGATACCGATCACGTTGGCGGCGTTCTCGGCCATCTGCATCAGGCGGCGTGCGCCGTGCGCGGCCATCGACACATGGTCTTCCTGGTTGGCCGAGGTCGGGATTGAATCAACGCTGGCCGGGTAGGCGCGCTGCTTGTTTTCCGAGACCAGTGCAGCCGCGGTCACCTGCGGAATCATGAAGCCGGAATTCAGGCCCGGGCGCGGGGTCAGGAACGCCGGCAGGCCGGACAGCGCCGGGTCCACCAGCATCGCCAGGCGGCGCTCGCTGATCGAGCCGATCTCGCACACCGCCATCGCCAGCATGTCGGCGGCGAAGGCGACCGGCTCGGCGTGGAAGTTGCCGCCGGACAGTGCTTCGCCGGTGTCGGTGAACACCAGCGGATTGTCGGAGACGCCGTTGGCTTCGATTTCCAGCGTGGTCGCGGCCTGGCGCAGGATGTCCAGCGCCGCGCCCATCACCTGCGGCTGGCAGCGCAGGCAGTACGGGTCCTGCACGCGCACATCGTTGTCGCGGTGCGATTCGCGGATGTCCGAGCCCTGCATCAGCGCGCGCAGCGTCGCGGCAGTGGCAATCTGCCCGCGCTGGCCGCGGATGGCGTGGATGCGCGGGTCGAACGGCGTGTCCGAGCCCTTGGCCGCTTCCACCGACAGCGCGCCGGTGACCAGTGCGGCCTGGAATACGGTCTCGATCTCGAACAGGCCGGCCAGCGCGTAGGCGGTGGAGAACTGCGTGCCATTGAGCAGCGCAAGGCCTTCCTTCGCTCCCAGTTCGATCGGCTGCAGGCCGGCACGTGCCAGGGCATCGACCGCCGGCAGGCGCTCGCCATCGATGAAGGCTTCGCCCACGCCCAGCATCACGCTGGCCAGGTGCGAGAGCGGCGCCAGATCGCCCGAGGCACCCACCGAGCCTTGTGCCGGCACCACGGGCAATACGCCCTTGACCAGCATCGCTTCGAGCAGCAGCAGGGTTTCCTCGCGAATGCCCGATGCGCCCTGCGCCAGGCTGACCAGCTTCAGCGCCATCATCAACCGCACCACGCTGGCCGGCATCGGCTCGCCCACCCCGGCGGCATGCGAGAGCACGATGTTCCGCTGCAGGGTGGCCAGGTCTTCGCGCTCGATGCGCACGCTGGCCAGCTTGCCGAAGCCGGTGTTGATGCCATACACCGGTGCGCCTTTGGCGACGATGGCGGCGACGGCTGCGGCACTGGCGCGCACCACCGGCAGCGCGGCCGGGTCCAGTGCAAGCGGCGCACCGCGATAGACCTGCCGCCATTGGGCGAGAGTGACATGGCCGGGGCGAAGAACCAGGGTGTTGCTCATGTGTTGCTCCAGGAGGCAGGCAGGTCGGGCTGGCCGCGCACCACGCGCGCGTGCAGCGGGTTGAATCCAATGCGATAGACCAGGTCGGCAGGGGCGTCGATGTCCCAGATCGCCAGGTCACAGTCCATGCCGACGGCGAGGCGGCCGATGCGCTCACCATGGCCGAGCGCGCGCGCTGCTTCACGGGTGAAGCCGGCGATGCACTCGTCCACGGTCAGGCGGAACAGGGTCGCGCCCATGTTCATCGCCAGCAGCGGGCTGGTCAGCGGCGAGGTGCCCGGATTGCTGTCGGTGGCCAGCGCCAGCGGCACGCCGGCCGCACGCAGCGCGGCGATCGGCGGCAGGGTGGTATCGCGGGTGAAATAGAAAGCACCGGGCAGCAGCACGGCGACGGTACCGGCAGCGGCCATCGCGGCGATCCCGGCATCGTCCAGATGTTCGATATGGTCGGCCGACAGTGCACCGAAGCTGGCCGCCAGTTCGGCACCGTGCTGGTTGCTCAGCTGTTCGGCGTGGATCTTCAACGCCAGTCCGTTCGCGCGGGCGGCCTCGAATACCTGCCGCGCCTGCGCGGGCGAGAAGGCGATGTTCTCGCAGAACACGTCCACCGCTTCGGCCAGGCCTTCGGCAGCAATGGCCGGAATCATCACCTCGCACACCTCGTCGGTGTACTCCTGTGCCTCGCGGCCCGGCGGAATCGCGTGTGCACCGAGGAAGGTGGTCACCACGTTGACCCGGCATTGCTCGCCCAGCGTGCGTGCAACCTGCAGCTGCTTGCGTTCGTCGGACAGGGTCAGGCCGTAGCCGGACTTGATCTCGATCGTGGTCACGCCTTCGGCGCGCATCGCCAGCAGGCGCGGGCGGCTCTCGCTGGCCAGTTGCTCGGGCGTGGCAGCGCGGGTGGCGCGCACGGTGGAGACGATGCCGCCGCCGGCACGGGCGATCTCGGCATAGCTCACGCCCTGCAGGCGTTGCTCGAATTCGTTGGCGCGGTTACCGGCGTAGACCAGGTGGGTGTGGCAGTCGATCAGGCCCGGCGAGATCCAGCGGCCTTCGCCATCGATGCGGGTGGTCGGCTGCAGCTGTGCATCGCTGCCGGCCGGGCCGACGTGGACGATGCGGCCCTCGGCGCAGGCCAGTACGCCATCGCGGATGACACCCAGGCCCTCGCCATCGAGGGTGATTAGGTGGACGTTGGACCAGAGGGTATCGACGTGCATGGCATCCACAACGCGGCTGTGCTTATATGTCTATACAATATAGGTGTCCATTTCGGGTTGTCCAGCCATGTCCGATTCGCGTTCCCCGCACTGTTTCCATGCCGCCCACGCCCTCCTGGCCGATGGCTGGGCCCGTGATGTCCGCCTGCAGGTACAGGACGGTCGTATTGCGGCGATCAGTACGGGGCAGGGCGCCCAGCACGGCGACACCCGCGCCGGCATCCTGGTGCCGGGCCTGCCCAACCTGCACAGCCATGCCTTCCAGCGCGGCATGGCTGGCCTGACCGAGATCGGCGGCGGTGACGGTGACAGCTTCTGGAGCTGGCGCGAGCTGATGTACCGCTTCCTGGCCCACCTGCGTCCGGACGCGGTGCAGGCCATCGCCGCCCAGGCCTACATGGAAATGCTGGAAAGCGGCTTCACCCGCGTCGGCGAGTTCCATTACCTGCACCACGACGCCGATGGCCATGCCTATGCCAATCGCGCCGAGATGAGCGCGCGGATTGCCGCTGCGGCCGATCAGACCGGCATCGGCCTGACCCTGCTGCCGGTGTTCTACGCGCATGCCGATTTCGGTGGCGCGCCGCCGAATCCGGCGCAGCGCCGCCTGATCCACGACGTGGACGGTTTCGCGCAGCTGCTGGACGCCGCCAAGCCGGCGTTGGCCGCGCTGCCCGATGCGGTGCTCGGCATTGCACCGCACAGCCTGCGTGCGGTCACCGGCGAGGAACTGGGCGCGTTGCTGCCGTTGACCGACGGCCCGGTGCACATCCATATCGCCGAGCAGGTGCGTGAAGTCGAGGCCTGCCTGGCCTGGAGCGGCCAGCGCCCGGTGCAGTGGCTGTACGACCATGCACCGGTCGATGCGCGCTGGTGCCTGGTGCATGCCACCCACATCACCGATGACGAGCGCGCGGCCATCGTCGCCAGCCAGGCTGTGGCCGGCCTGTGCCCGATCACCGAAGCCAATCTGGGCGACGGCCTGTTCCCGATGCAGGCGTTCGCCCGCGAGGGCGGGCGCTTCGGTGTCGGTTCCGATTCCAATGTGCTGATCGATGCAGCTGAAGAACTGCGCCTGCTTGAGTACGGCCAGCGGCTGACCCTGCGCGGACGCAACGTGCTGGCGCCGGATGCCACCCGCAGCACCGGTCGTTTCCTGTTTGAAGGTGCATTGCACGGTGGCGCACAGGCGCTGGGCGTGGCCGCTGGCCTGCAGGTGGGCGCCAGTGCCGATCTGGTCGAACTGGATGCCGCACACCCGGCGCTGCAGGCGCGACAGGATGACGCATGGCTTGACAGCTGGGTGTTCGCCGCACGTAATGGCGCGCTGCGATCGGTCTGGCGGCATGGCCGCCAGTGCGTGGCCGACGGCCGCCACCTGCAGCGCGAGGCGATCACCACCGCCTTCGCCGCCGCCCTGAAGGGCGTGCTGGGCTGATCGTCTCCGCCACCGGGATCCCATTACGTGAAGGCCAGCAAGTCCGCCACGCTCAACCAGCGTATCCGCAGCGATCTGGAAAGCCGCATCCTCAGTGGGGAGTGGGCGCCGGGCTTCCGGATTCCGTACGAGCACGAACTGATGGAGCAGTACGGCTGCTCGCGGATGACGGTGAACAAGGTGCTGACCGCACTGGCCGAGAGCGGCATGATCGAACGCCGCCGTCGTGCGGGTTCATTCGTGGCGCGTCAGCCGCCGCACCTGGAGCAGGTGGCGCTGGAGATTCCGGATATCGCGATGGAGGTCGGTTCGCGCGGCCATCAGTACGCGTACCGCCTGCTGCAGCGCGAGCTGCGCCTGGCCGACGCCGGCAATGCCGGTGAAGTGGAGCTGGCGGGCAGCGAGAAGCTGCTGGCGATGCGCTGCCTGCACCTGGCCGATGGCCGTCCGCTGGCGCTGGAGCATCGCCTGATCAGTCCGGTCGGCGTGCCCGAGGTACTGGAAGTCGACTTCAGCACCACCGCGCCGGGCAGCTGGTTGCTGCAGAACGTGTCCTGGACGCGCGCGCAGCATCGCATCAGTGCCTGGGGTGCGGACACCGCCACGGCCAGGCTGCTGGACGTGAAACCGGGCACCGCCTGCCTGGTGATCGAGCGCCTGACCTGGCGCGGTGAACAGCCGATCACCCGCGTGCGGCAGGTGTTCCTGGGGGATGCCTGGGACCTGGTTGCGCGCTTCGCGCCGGGCGCTCGCTAGGGATTCCATCCACGCATGGCGTGGATCTACTGGTCCGGTACGGCTGTCGTCTTGAACTCTGTTGGTGCGTGTGTGCGATGTGTATCGTCCCTGCATGAAGAGCAGGGACCTCATCCGGGGTCTGGAGGCGGCAGGTTGGACCTGTTGCAGGATTCGCGGATCCCATCATGTATTCGTGCACCTCGCAGTGGCCTCACATCATCACCGTGCCTCACCCCAGAAAGGATCTGGGCAAGGGGCTGGTTCAGGCGTTGCGGAAGCTCGCAGGACTGACGTAGGAGGTCCCATGCGCTATCCAGTCTTGATTGAGGCCGGCGATGAACGCACCGCGTGGGGGGTCATCGTTCCCGATCTGCCGGGGTGCTTCTCGGCAGCCGACACGCTTGACGATGCACTCAGCGCGGCCGAGGAGTCTGCGCTTGCCTGGATCGATGCGGCCCTGGATGAGGGGCGCTCGATTCCGAGTCCTTCTGCGCCACAGAAGATCGTCGCCGAGGCTCCCAGTGGTACGGCCTGGATTCTTGCCTACATCTGCATTGATCCATCTCTGCTGGACGACACCATCGAGCGGGTCAACATCAGCCTGCCGCGTCGCATCCTGGCCAGGCTGGATGCGCAGGCCAGGGCGGCCGGCGAATCCCGCTCCAGTTACATCGCCCATCTCGCAGCATTGGGCTGAGCGGGCGCCCTGTAGAGCCCAGCCCATGGTCGGCTGCTGTTCGCGCGTTGCGCGATGAGTCGAGCGTGGCTCGACTCTGCAAAGGCATCCACGCATCGCGTGGATCTACCAGAGATTCGTGTGTCGGGATTCAGTAGGTCCACGCCATGCGTGGATGTTGCCCCATCAATACGTAGCGCACTGCCGCCAGCGCACCGGCTCATCCACGCCGGGGCGGGCATTGAGCTGGATGCGCACGTTGCGCAGGGCGGGGTAGTGCAGCACTTCCTCGCAGACCTGCGGCCACACCGCGTCCAGTTCGCCGGTGCGGTTGATCGCCAGCGTCTGCCGGGTCAGCCAGACACCGCTGGCGATGCCGGGCTTGCCAGCCAGGGCACGGGCCAGATCGGCCTGGTAGCGATCCAGCGTGGCTGCATCCGGATTGGGGTTGCTGCGCGGGTCGGCCGCCGGGGCGACGGCAGCCGCGGGTGAAGAGGCGGCCGGGAGCACTGCCGCGGTGCCAGCAGGTTCCGCCGCAGGCGCGGTTGAAGGCGTCGCCACCACCGACGCTGCAGCAACCGGCGCGGCCTCTTCCACACGCAGGCCCTGCAGGCCCAGGCCAACCAGCAGCCCCAGCGTTGCCGAACCCAGTGCGGCGATGGCGATGCGGCGCAGCGCTTCGTGCCGGGCGCTGGCGCGCACGCGCGCTTCGATGTCGCCGGGCAGGTAAGGCTGCAGCAATGGCCACAGGCGCGGGCCGTCCAGCACTTCAACCGCCTGCTTCTCGGCGGCGCTGCGGCCGTCGCGCTCGATGCGGCCTTCGGTCAGCAGCACGCCGCCCTTGGCGCCGGCCAGGCGCGCGGCCGCACCCAGCTCGTTCACTGCGGCGGTGCCGATGCGGTAGGCCAGGCCATGCTTGCACGACACCAGCCAGTGGTTGGGGCCATCGCTGAGCATGAAATCGCTGCTTGGCTCGCGGGCTTCTTCCGCCGGATCGATCAGTTCACGCAGGCCGCGCTGTTCGCGCAGCATGCGCTTGACCAGAACGGAGAATTCGCGCCAATGCATGCCCGCCAGGGCCTGCAGGCCGAGTTGCATCTCCTTCTGCCGCCGCTTGACCCACCACAGATAGATAACGGCCAGGAAACAGCTAAGCAGGGCCGACAGCAGGGCCAGGATCCAGGGGAGCATGCAGGAGTAGGGCGGAAGGGGCGAAAGCGGAGAACGACAGTGTAAAGGTCGCGGTGCCTGGCCGGGTCAGGATGTTCCTGACAGAAAGCGTGATGGAGCGCGCAGATCGGCGTACAGCGGGCACGAAAAACCCGCCAATCCTGAAGCCGTGAGGGGAGGGAACAAACGGCAGCCGAAGCGATTGGCGGGTTGCTCGCGATTGTCAATCAATTTTTATTGCATTGCAACAATCGTGGTCAGGGCACGCTGTCCGGTGACTGATGGCTGCCCGGAGCAGGGGCATCGGTGCCGGACGCGGCGCGGTTTTCCAGCTTGGCCAAGCGCGCGTGCAGGGCATCAATGCGCGCCTCCAGCGCGGTCACTTCGTCGGCGGTGGGTACATGCAGGCGCTTGAGTACGCCCTGCACCTGGTCATCGAAGGCCTTCTCGACCTTGTTCCAGGTGCCGGAGGCCTTCTCGCGGGCCTCGTCCAGCGAGGTCTCGACATTGTCACGCCAGCCCGGGCCCTGGTCGCCGTTGCGTTCACGGCGGCGGGCTTCCCAGGCTTCGCCTTCCTTCACAAGGCCGTCGAAGAAGCGGCTGCCCTCGGCCTGGGCGCGACCCAGCGCACCCAACCCGGCCAGCCAGACCTGCTGGGCCGAATCGCTCAGCTTGCGCGAGAAGCGCTCGGCCTGGTCACCGAAAGAGGCATCGTCGTTGCGGCGGTCGTCGTTCTCGTAGTGGTTCATCGCACTTCCCGTGGGAGTTGGGCCTGCCCCCGAGAGTAGCGCGCACCGGCGTTGCACGGCCGTGACGGCCGCCGCCGGGGTTCAGCCCAGCTTTTCCTTCAGCACACGCTGGATCTCGCCTTCGACCATGCCCTTCATCGCCGACAGCAGGAAGCCCAGCTTGGCGGTTACGCGCACCGCGCCCGGCTGCAGTTCGATCGCACCGTCCACGCCGCTGCCGGAGAAGTTCAGTACGTCGGCGGTCCAGGACGACTTCAGGCCAAAGCGCTCGGACAGCTTGGCAGCGACCTGTTCGATCGCGGCGCGCGCCTGTGCATCGGGCAGGGCGTGGGCGTGGCGGACATCGATGGTGGACATGCAGGCTCCTGGCGCAGGGCGGGGATGGTCGAAGAGGGCAAGCATTGTGCGCATCAAGGGCCGCCGCGCCAAGCACTCATCGTGGGTTCTTCTTCGTTGGCGACCAACCTGCTAGGCTGCGCCGCGTGCAGAACCTGCTTGTTCACTTCAGTCAACAACAACAGCCCGACCAGCCCTTGCGGCCCGGGGTGCAGCGCATCGTGCGCCAGGCCAACGGCAGCGTGCGGCTCGGAGATCCTGGCCACGGCGCACTGCTGCTGGCCCAGTTCTGCATGGATGATCGCGGCCTCTGGCTGCAGGTCGGCAACGGCATCCGCGGCGTCCACGTCAACGGTCGCCCGGTACGCCGGATGGCCCTGCTGCGTGCAGGCGATGCGGTGTATGTGGATGGCGTGGAGATGGTCCTGCAGGGCGAGGTCGAAAGCCTGCTGCAGGCGCCTGCGCCGAAAGCCGAAGATGGCAGCGACGAGCAGCAGCGGCTGCTGCGCGGTGTCGGCGGTCTCCATCATGGCCGCAGCTTCACCCTGTCGCGGGCCCGCCTGATCGGGCGTGGCAACGAGGCCGACATCGCCATCGATGACCCGGCTTTTGCCGAGCAGCATGCCCGCGTGGAAGTGCACGGCGAACGCGTGCTGCTGCGCGATCTCGGCAGTGCCGACGGCACCCGCGTCAATGGCGTGGCCGTGCGCCATTGCTGGCTGCAGGCCGGCGACCAGGTGGTGTTCGATGGCCAGCACCGTTTCGTGCTGGAAGTGCCGCATGATCCGCGCCGACGGTCGTTGCCGGTCGAGGACGAGTCGGGCGAGGACGTGGAACAGGCGCCGGTGCTGCCGGCCGCGCCGCGCAGGGTGCGGCGCTGGCCGTGGCTGCTGGTCAGTGCGCTGCTGCTGGCCGCG
>NZ_JAOCGL010000114.1:0-11461 GCF_029842485.1 Stenotrophomonas sp. GD03777 | reverse complement strand
TTCGTGCTGAGCACCTTCGGCGACGGCGAGCCGCCCGACGCCGCACGGCGCGCAGCGCGGCAGTTGCTTGCACAAGCGCTGGACCTTTCGGGCCTGCAGTTCGGCCTGCTCGCGCTGGGTGACCGCCAGTACCCGCACTACTGCGGCTTCGGCCGCCGGGTCGATGGCTGGTTGATCGGAAACGGCGCGCGTGCACTGTTCGAGCGCGTCGACGTCGATGCCGCCTCGGTCCCCGCGCTGCGCCGGTGGCAGCAGGAGCTGGGTGCGCTCACCGGCATCGTCACCGATGACAGCGTGCTGCCTGCGGCTACGCAGATGCATGAGTGGCGCCTGCTCGGCCGTGACCGCCTCAACCCTGGCAGCGTCGGCGGAGCGATCTGGCGTATCCGTCTTGCCGCACCGGCCGACGTGCAGTGGCAGGCCGGTGACATCCTGCACATCGCGCCCCGCCACAATGCGCAGCATGCCGGTGCCGTGTTGAAGGCGCATGGGCTGGATCCGCTGCAGCCCTTGCTGGTCGATGGCCATCCGCGCACGCTGCTGGCGCTGGCCAGCGAACGCGAGCTGCCGGAGGCCGATGCCGCGCTGGCAGTGCAGGATGCCTGCCTGTGGCTGGCCGGGCTGCCGCTGCTGCCCAGCCGCGAGTATTCGATCGCCTCCTGCACGGATGATGGCGTGGTGGAGCTGGTGGTGCGGCTGGTGCATGACGCCTCCGGTCGAGCCGGGCTGGGCTCGGGCTGGCTGTCGTTGCATGCGCCGATCGGTGCCGGCATCGTCGCCCGCGTGCATCGCAACCCCGGTTTCCATCGTGTCATTGGCGCGCCGATGGTGCTGATCGGCAACGGCACCGGCATCGCCGGCCTGCGCAGCCTGTTGCGCGAAGCCGCCCGTGCAGGCGAACACGGGCACTGGCTGTTGTTCGGCGAGCGCCAGCGTGCACTCGATTTCCTGTTCGCCGACGAGATCGAAGCGTGGCAGGCCGATGGCCATCTCGCGCGGGTGGACCTGGCGTTCTCGCGCGATGGCGACGGCGGTTATGTGCAGGATCGCCTGCAGGCGGCCACCGGAACGCTGCGCGACTGGATGCGGCGCGGTGCGGTGATCCATGTCTGTGGGTCGTTGCAGGGCATGGCCGAAGGCGTGGATCAGGTGCTGCGAACGGCGCTGGGCGATGAAGCGGTGGAAATGCTGCTGGAAAACGGGCGCTACCGCCGCGACGTGTATTGATTCCTGCCGCCGAACGCTGGTGTGAGCCGAGCATGGGCTCGGCTCTACAGTGTTCCTGCAGCCGATGTAGCGCCGAGCCTACGCTCGGCTGACTAGGCCGCGGCGGCGCGCGCCTGCGGCATCGACTGCAACCGGAACGCGCCCACCGCGTCGGCCAGGGCACGCACCTGGACCTGCATCTGCGCCGTGGAGGCACCGGCCTCTTCCACCAGGCTGGCGTTGCGTTGGGTATTGGCTTCCATCTGCACGATGGTCTGGTTCACCTGTGCGATGCCGGCATGCTGGTCCTGCGACGCACTGCGGATACCCGCCAGCAGCTCGGCCAGCTGCTGCACGCTGCCGACGATCTCGCCCATCGTGGTGCCGGCCTGTTCGGCCTGCTGGTTGCCCTCTCCCACACGCGCCACCGAATCCTCGATCAGGCCCTTGATCTGCTTGGCCGCCTCTGCGCTGCGTTGTGCAAGCAGGCGCACTTCCGCGGCTACCACGGCGAAACTGCGGCCCTGCTCACCGGCACGCGCCGCTTCCACCGCCGCATTCAGCGCCAGGATGTTGGTCTGGAAGGCAATGCCGTCGATCAGCTGGGTAATGTCGCCGATCCGCCGCGATGCCTCGCTGATGCCCTGCATGGTCGCCACCACCTGGCCGACAGCCTCGCCGCCGCGCTGCGCCACCGCAGCCGCACCCTTGACCAGCGCGTCGGCACGGCCTGCGGCATCAGCATTGCGACCGACCGTATCGGTCAGTTCGTGCATGGAAGCGGCGGTCTCTTCCAGGTTGGCGGCCTGCTGCTCGGTGCGCTGAGACAGATCATGATGGCCGGCAACGATCTCGCCAACGCCGGTATCGAGACTGGAGGTGGCGTGCTGGATGCGGGTGACGATGCGGCCCAGCTGCGCGACCGTCGCGTTGGCATCATCGCGCATGCGCGCGAACACGCCCTGCAGCTCACCCTCCATGCGCACGCTGAGGTCACCACGGGCCAGCGCAGCCAGCAATGCCTGCAGGTCACCGAGGTTGGTTTCAAACGTCGCCAGCAGGCGGTTGATGCTGGTCGACAACGTGCGCACGAAGCCCTGCTTGCCCTCCAGCGCGATGCGACCGTGCAGGTCGCCGTGTGCTGCAGCATCGACCAGGGCAGCGACCTCGGTTTCCAGCAGGGTCTCCAGCGCACGACTGCGCCATTCCACCGCTACGCCGAGGAATTGCCCTTCATCGATGACGGGGTTGGCAATCAGCTGGTAACGCGTGCCGGCATGGCCGATCTCGCGCTCTTCGCGCTGGCGCACGCCGGCCAGGCTGGCCAACGCCGGATGCAGGCGTACCGCGTCGCTGCCCACCAGCGCTTCGTTCCGCAGGTCAAGCAGCTGCAGCAATGCCGGGTTGGCGTAGGCGACCTGCCCTTCCGCATCGATCACCATCAAACCGGTCTGTGCACTGTCCAATGCCTGGCGCACCCGGGTGTTGCCGCGCGCCACGGCACGCTCGGTCTCGATACGCGCGCGCAGGCGCTGCTGCATGTCGACCAGGCGCTGCGCCAGCTGGCCGATCTCGTCGTTGGCGTTGTAGACGCGCAGGGTGGTGTCCAAGCGGTCTTCAGCGATGTCGCTGGCGAAGCGCAGGGTGTCCTGGATCGGCTGGCGCACCGCACGCAGCACCAGGACCAGGCTGGTGATCAGCACGCCGGCCACCAGCAGCAGGGTCAGTGCGAACAGCACGCTCATGGTGCGCGCGCCGGCCTGCTGGCGTGCCTGCGCCCCGGCCAGCGCCGCCACCTGTGCCTGCTGGAATGCGGCCAGCGCAGGCGCTACGCCCGCGGCGGTATCCAGCAGCGACTGCGCTTCCACATCCAGGCCGACGCGGGCCGCGGTATACCCCAGCAATGCGGCCTGATACGCATCCATCCCGGTGCGCAGGGTGACCTGCGCATCCGCGGGCAGGCCCGCCAGCGCGAGATCGAACGGCAGCTTTTCTTCGCTGGCGCGGTCGGCGTGGGTGGAATCACCGTCGAGCAGCAGCAGGGCCTCCTGCCGCCGCATCTTCTGCAGGGACAACGCCAGCGCATCCCGCTGCTGCGCATCCACCTGCCCCTGCAGCGTGTCTGCAGCCAGTTGCAGCTGCGCGGCGAGGCCGGCCTCACCACGGCCCATCTCGTCGACCCGTTCGAACAGGGCGGCAACACCCTGCGAGAACGCGTCTGCAGCTTCGGTCAGCGCCTGCAGCGCCTTGCGCCGGCCGGCATCCATCGGCATCGTGCGCAGGGCCTGCAGATCGTCCTGCAGCGCCTTTTGCGTGGCCAGCAGCTGCGCGCGGTCGGCATCATCGAAACTGCGTGCATACTGGATCTGCAGGCGGCGCGCTTCGGCCACCCGCGTGGCCAGGCGCGCGGCCAGATCACTGCCGCGCTGGTAGCTGGCCTGGCTGCGCGCAGCCTGCGTGCTGGCATGCCCGGTCCAGGCAAAGGCGGCGGCAATTGCGACCAGTCCCAGGCCACAGACCCACAAGGTCGCCTTGAGCTTGTTGGCTACGCTCAGCCGATGCGGTTGCAGCCACAGCAGCAGGCCGGAAGACGCCGGGCGCAGCGCCGCAAGCCGCGTGCGCAGGGACCGGAGGTGGGGGACAACGGCCGACATGACAGACTCCAGGCAAAAGGACGCACCTGTATCGGCCGGATTCAAGGCAACTTTAGAACTTTCGTCGTCCTGGCCCAGCGGTGACGGGCGGACGCGGCCTTTGTACCGGGTGCAGGCGACGCTGGCGTGACACGACCAGCGCCCTTGACCTCAACCCCGGTTGGGGGAGCACAGTGGACCTCCCCTCCCGCCCGGTGCCGCCATGACGACGCTCGATGTCCCCCGCTACCTGCAGCGCCTGCAGCTGGATGCCCCGCCACCGCTGACGCTGGCCGGCCTGACCCTGCTGCAGCAGCGTCACAACGCAGTGCTGCCGTTCGAGACCCTCAGCTGCCTGCTGCGCGATGCGGTACCGATCGACCTGGACAGCGTGCAGCGCAAGCTGCTCGACGACCGTCGTGGCGGCTACTGCTTCGAACTCAACGGCGGCCTGCTGGCGCTGCTGCAGGCGCTGGGCTTCGATGCACAGCCATTGAGCGCGCGCGTGCTGCTGGCTGCCCAGGACGGCGAACTGACCGCACGGACCCACCTGCTGCTGCGCGTGCAGGTGGACGGCGATGACTGGCTGGTGGATGCCGGTTTCGGCAGCCTGACCCCGACCGTGCCGCTGCGGCTGCATGATCCGCAGCCGCAGGCCACTCCGCACGAACGCTATCTGCTGCAGCGGCTGCCCGGCGAGGGGGATTTCGTGCTGTCCGCCGAATCCGCTGACGGCTGGCGGGCGATGTACCGTTTTGACCTGCACGTGCCGGCACCGATCGACAACGTGGTGGGCAACTGGTACGTGTGCACCCATCCCGACTCCAGCTTCCCTGGCCAGCTGCGCGCGTCGCTGACCGGGCCGGACTGGCGACGCACCATCGGCAGCGGCAACTACACCGAGTACCGCCCCGGCCAGGCACCGGACAAGCGTCCGCTGCAGGATGTTGCCGACGTGCGCGACGTGCTGCAGCAAGGCTTCGGCATGCAGCTGCCGGACGACCCGCGGCTCGATCCGGCGATCAACGACTGGCTGCAGCGCTCACGCGCCGCGACCTTGTAGAGCCGAGCCCATGCTCGGCTGAGCTTGGGCGGCTGGGCCAACAGCAGCCGAGCGTGGGCTCGGCCACGCGCCAGTCGCCCGCGTCGACCGGTCCGAAGCGCAGCTCAGCCCCCGCTCGCAGTGCACGCTCCAGGCTCACCTCCAAGTCCATGCCCACACCTGCGGCCTCGTCGGCAAACGGAAGGTAGGCCATCCTGCAGTCGTGCAGCATGACACTCCTTGCAGGGCAGCGCTGGCATGCTGGGTGCCCCTTTTCTCGCGGAGTCCTGCATGTCCCTGGCCGATCACCAAAGTGCGCTGGCACCGCAGGGCTTCCTGCGCGTGGCGATCAACCTGGGCAACCCGGTGCTGGCGCAGGGCGATGCGCACTCGCCGCGCGGACCGTCGGTGGAGCTGGCCGCGATATTGGCGCAGCGCCTGGGTGTGCAGGCACGCTTCACCTGTCACGATGCCGCAGCCTCGGTGGTCGCTGCGGCAGGCGAAGACGGCTGGGATCTGGCCTTCCTGGCCATCGATCCGGCACGTGCCGACCGCATCGCCTTCAGTGCTCCGTACGTGGAGATCGAAGGCACCTATCTGGTGCGCGAGGACAGTCCCGCGCAGCAGGTGACCGACCTCGACCGCGAGGGGCTGCGCATCGCGGTGGGCCGCGGTGCAGCCTACGATCTGTTTCTCAGCCGCGAACTGCGCCACGCCACGATCGAACGGGCCGAGACGTCGGCGGCTGCGATCACCCTGTTCGATCTGCAGCGCCTGGATGCCGCCGCCGGCGTGCGCCAGCCGCTGCAAGCATGGGCGCGGGCGCATCCCGGCCACCGCGTGCTGGCCGACCGTTTCACCGCGATCCAGCAGGCGGTGGCGGCGCCGGCATCGCGCCCCGCCGACGCGCTGCAGGCGCTGTTCGAGGAAGTGGAGGCGATCAAGGCCGGCTCGCTGCTGGAGGAGGCATTCGCGCGCGCCGGGCAGGCGGTCACGCTGGTGCGATGAGTGTAGCGTCCGCCATGTGCCGCACGTGTTCGGCAGCCTGCGCGTGCAGCCAGTCGCGGAAGGCAAGAAAGCCGCGGTGGCGGGCCGAACGCTGCGGGTAGACCAGCCAATGCGGCCAGGCGGTTTTCAGGCGCAGGTTGGACAGCGCAACCAGTTGGCCGGAATCCAGCAACAAGCGCGCCCGCGTCACCCGCCCCAGCGCCACGCCCACCCCGTCCAGCGCCGCACGGTGGTGTGCCTCCGAATCATCCAGCACCGCTACGAAGCGCGACGGCGGGGTCTGCCCGCTCAACGCGAACCAGGCCCCCCACGCGCCATCGGGGTCCCCCAGCAGTGGCCACTGGTTCAGTGGCACCCGGTCGATCCCTCCCATGCGTTCGATCAGCGCCGGGCTCGCCATCGGCAGCAGCCACTCGTCGAACAGCGGCTCAACCACCAGGCCCGGCCACTGCCCGCTGCCCAGCCGCAGCGCGGCGTCGAACTGGCGCTGCCGCTCGAAATCAATCAGGCGCTCACTCGACTGCAGGTTGATCTCGATCTGTGGGTGCTCAGCCACGAAGTGACCCAAGCGCGGCACCAGCCACGCCGACGCCATCGACGGCACCGCACTGATCGTCAGCACGTGCTCGGCGCGGGCCGCATAGGGCTGGAAAGCTTCGTTGATCGCATCCAGATGCGGGCCGACCTGGTCGAGCAGGCGCTGCCCCTCCAGGGTGAGGGCGACGCCACGCGGTTGGCGGACCAGCAGTGGCTGCCCGAGCCGCTCTTCCAGCTGGCGCATCTGATGGCTGAGCGCACTGACGGTCAGATTCATCGACGCCGCTGCCCGTGACAGGTTGCCCAGCCGCGCGGCGGCCACGAATCCCTGCAGGGCATGAAGGGGCGGACGGGACATCAGGCTTGAATTCCTCTCAAGGCATGCTTGCGGAAATGTCTCTTTTTGCGCTTCCATGCTGCCCGTATCGTGCAATCCACTCAAGTGGAGGCACGCTCATGAACATCTTCGGCAGCCTGTTGTTCCTGCACGGCCATGTGGCCAACGCCGAGCTGGCACGCCAGCTGGCCAGCCCGTCCACCGCCTCCCCTGCGTGCGCGGCGCAACCGGCCGCGCCGGTTCAGCAGCCGAGGACCCGTTGAACGCGGCTCAACCTGTGTACCAGCGTTGGACGTATTCAGGCAGCCAGGGCATTGGATCGATATCCAGTGCCCGGCAACCGTCGAGCGTGTCACGCAGCACGCCCTCACCGGGGCCACCGGGAATCCGCAGGCCTTCTTCTTCCGGAAGCTGCACCACAGCCCAGTCGTGCAGCCGGTCCATGCGCAGGCGCAGCGCCGCCTGCAGCCATGCCTTCAGCGGGTAACAGCGATAGCCTTGTTCACCCAACGCAGCAATTGCCAGCGACAAGGCCTGGTTGGCACCACGTACCCATTCAGTACGACCCCCAGCCTTGTGCTGGATCGTCATCGGTGCCGGTGCGCGGTGCGCCTTGAACGGCGAACGCAGCTGCAGCTCCAGATCACGTGCATCGCGCTCGCCCTCCGCTTCCACCAGCGCACCGGCATCGAGGTCGAAGAACTCGAACCATCGCCGATGCAATGCGCTGATGCGTCCGAGCGGATCACGTGAAAAGCCGATCTTCGCGTAGTCCTCCCACGCACACGGGAAGACGTAGGTGAAGACACGACCGTCGATGCGGATATCCGATTGCATGTGCGCAGGCTGCCTCGACCCCAGCCCGGGCGCAACCGGGCGTTGCCGTGGACGCTGCAGCGCTCCGGCAGTGCGGCTTCGTGCAGCCGGCACGAACTATTCTTGCTGACCGTCGCTGCCATCTCCGCCCGCCATGCCGTCTGCTGCGCCCGCCCCCCTACCGATTTCGTCCATCACCCTGGAAGCGGCGACCTCCGCGGTGATCCACCAGCACAACGCTGAAACCGCGCGGCAACCGGCATCGCTGACCAAGCTGATGACCGCCTACGCCGCCTATGCGTGCGTCGAAGAGAACGGACGCTCGTGGGACGACCCGGTCACCATCGCCGCCGACGATGTGCATGCCGTGGCCGATGATGAAACGCGCATGGGCCTGGTGCCCGGCGAGACAATCACTCTGGCACGCCTGCTGGAAGGGTTGATGGTGGTTTCCGGCAATGACGCTGCATTGGCGATCGCGCGTCACCTGGACGGATCGCAGGCCGCATTCCTGGAACGCATGAACCGGCACGCACGCCAGCTCGGGCTGCGCAGCACCTGGTTTGCCAGCGTGTCCGGCATCACCACACCGCACCATGTCTCCAGCGCGCGCGACATGGCGGTGCTGGCCGCCCGCCTGTTGAACGACCATCCGCAGATCCTGGCGATCACCGCGCAGCGCGCGTTCGCCCATGGCAGCTTCAACCGCAGCAACCAGAACGCCCTGCTCGGCGAAGACGGCGTGGACGGCTTGAAGACCGGCTACACCCAGGCCGCAGGCTTCTGCCTGGCCGCCACCGCGTGCCGGCCAGTATCCGGGCGGGACCAGCCGGTACGGCTGATCACCGTGGTGTTGGGCTCTGCAAGCCGCGACGCGCGCGACGCACTGGTGCGCGACCAGCTGGCCGCGGGATTCGCCGCCCTGGCCGGCGGCTGACCGCTTGTGCGGCTCAGCGCCGCTTGACCGTCGCCACGATCAGCCGCTGCAGCTCGGCCACGGCACCGGCCTTGTCCAGCGCGCCGGCAGCCACACCCTCTGAAAGGGCTTCAGCCGCACCGAGGATGGCCCAGCGCCCCGCCAGCGACACCGTGCCGTCGGCGGCGAACGGGCCCAGCCAGACCTGGCAGTTGTCGATGAAATCCTGCTGGTAGCGCCGCCGCACCTCATGCAGTTCCGGCGCCCCCACCAGCGCGGCGAGGATGCCTTGCACTTCACTGCCCTGGCTGAGGACGCAGTCGATGTAGCCGGAGGCGATGGCCGCCGCCCGATCGACCAGCTGCGCCCGGGCGCGACCGATGCGCTCGTGGAAGACCACGGTCTGGCGTCCGTCATAGTCATCGTAGAGCGCCGCCAGCAAGCCATTGCGGGTCACGAAGTGATCGTAGGCCACAGGCTTGGTCACGCCCGCCGCTTCGGCCAGCCGCCCCAGCGTCAACGCTCCGGTACCTTCTTCGCGGACCAGTGCCCAGGCCACATCCAGCAACTGGCGGGTGCGTTGCTCCCGGGTCATTCGGCGGCGCGTGGGGGTGGCGTTGGCGGGCATCGGCGGAGCACGGCGATCAGCGCATTGGAACACCAATTTTACGGCCGATCGCCAGCGCGGTCTGTAGATGCGCTTCAGCGGCACCGGTATCGGCGTCCAACAGCAGGTGGGACGACAGCACGCGTGCGCCGCAATAGTCGAAGATGCCCATGTCGATCTGCGTCCTCATTGCCGCGTCGTAGCCACGACGTTCGACCATGGCTGCGTCGGCGCCGCCCAAGCCGACCAGATGCACATTCAGGCGCTGCAGCTTCTTCACCAGCCTGCCCTGCGCATCCTGTGCGTAGGCCCAATCGTTGGTGAACACACGGTCGATCCAGCCTTTCAGCAGCGCCGGGAACGACCACCAGTACAACGGGAACACCAGCACCAGCGTATCGGTGGCATCCAGCCGCGCGTGCTCGGCAGCGACATCGGCCGGTACCGCGCCGGTGCTGCGGAACAACGCCTGGTCCTGCGGGTTGAAGCGCGGATCGAAGCCTTCGGCCATCAGGTCGGCATAGGCCACGGTGTTGCCGGTGTCGGCCGCGGCAATGGCATCACCGATGCGACGCGCCATCGCGTGGGTCAGCGAAACGGGCTCAGGGTGGGCGATGACAATGAGGCTGTGCATGGGGATCTCCAGGAATCGCTACCTACCAATGGTAAGTAGCGATTCCTGGGAAACCAGCGCCACCGGTGGGACGCTGTTTTCGCGTCCAACGTATAGTGCAACGATGCCCTGTGGGACATCCGGACATGGATCGACGCCTGCCCCTGACGATACTGACGCTGCTGCTGTCGCTGTTGCTGCCATCCGCCTTCGCGGGTGAACTCAGTCCCAGTGACGCGAAGGCCCTGCGCGAAGATGTGCGCGCCCTGATGACTGCCTACGCCCGCGGCGACGCGGACTTCCTCATCGAGCGCACGCATCCCAGCCTCAAGCGGCTGGCCGGCGGCGATGAGGCCTTCCAGGCGATCACCCGCGATGCGTTGAAGAAGCAGCACAGCGGCGGCGTGGTGGTCATCAGCGAAGACGTCGGTGTGCCGACCCGGACCTATGCGGCCGGGGAGGAAGAAGTCTGCTTCGTGCCACGCCAATCCCTGGTACGGGTGCGTGAAACCCCGATGCGCAGCACCACGTTCATGGTGGCCGTGCGCCGCATTGGCGGTTCCGGGTGGACGTATCTGGACGGCACGGGGCTGCAGGACAATCCGCGCCTGCTTCGCCAACTGCTGCCAGCGCTGGAACCCGGCGTGATCCTGCCCAAGCGGGAGATCGAGGCGTTGTAGTCGCCGGCCCTTCCCGTCATGCAGGGCGCGGGGCTACTGGAACAACGCGTTCAAGGCAGCCCCGGACGCCGCCTGCTGCAGGCCATTGAAGCGTCCGTCCTGCACGATCGGCTGGGTCGCCTGCATCAGTCCAGCCCACGCGGCACGCGCCAGCGCACCGCCCAGGCTGACCCGGCGAACGCCAAGTGCGGCGATGTCCTGCAGGCTCAGTGCTGTGGGTCCAGCGACCAGCAGGTTCACCGGCTTCGAGCCCGCGGCGGCGACCACCGCACTGATCTGCTCGCGCGTACTGATGCCCGGTGCATACAGCACATCGGCACCGGCCTCGGCGTAGGCACGCAGGCGCCGCAGGGTGTCCTGCAGATCCGGTACGCCCACGAAGAAGTTCTCCGCTCGCCCGACCAGCAGCACGTCGCCGCCCGCGCGGTCGATGGCCGCACGCGCCGCGCGCAATCGCTCGACCGCCTGCTCGATGGGCCTCAGTGGTGCATCGGCCAGGCCGCTGGCGTCCTCGATCGACAACGCCGCGATGCCGGTAGCGAGCGCCGCGGCTACCGCCTCCTCCACCGCCCGTGGCGTAGCGCCGAAACCATCACCGAAGTCGGCATTCAACGGCAACGGGGTCGCCGCCGCCATCAGTCGCAGGTGCTCCAGCGTGGCCTGCAGCGATACCGCGCCGTCCGGCCGCCCCTCACTCCAGGCGCAGCCGGCACTGGTCGTGGCCAGGGCCTGGAAGCCCTGCCGTTGCAGATAGCGCGCACTGCCCACGTCCCACGGATTGGGCAGCACGAAGCATCCTGCTGCATGCAACTGGCGGAAGCTGGCGCGCTTGCGCAGGGTGTCGGCATCAGGCGAGGCCATGGCGGGCTCCGGGGCAGTAGACCTGCACCCTAGCCCGCCGTTCGGTCGCGCTCAAGGCGACGAAGGCAGCCGTGCATGAAGTGATGCCGGCTGCTTATTGGACGCCACCGGCAGCCCTGCCCGAGCGTGGACGCCTGCCCCCACAATGCCGCCACGGAGCCCCTCATGCACCCGGACCCGCATCCCCTCACCGACGCAGGCGACG
>NZ_JAOCGL010000113.1:0-11521 GCF_029842485.1 Stenotrophomonas sp. GD03777 | reverse complement strand
AAGGCCGGTACCCGCGCCCTGCTCAACACCTCGCCGGAACCGGCCAGCAACTGGGTCGCCTCTGCGGCCGAAGACACCGTCGTGATCGGTGGCCTGGCCCTCGCCCTGGCACACCCGTGGATCGCGCTGATCGTGGTACTGGCCTGCAGCCTGGCCGGTGCGCTGCTGGTGTGGCTGGTCTGGCGCGCCCTGTGGAAGGGCGTGCGCTGGCTGGCGCGCGGTGCATCGGCAGCACCGCCAGGGCACACCGGTACCGGCTGAGCGCCGGGCTTGTCGCATAATGGACGCGAACACCAGGAGCACCGATGGCCGCAAACGAATCCCCCGCGGGCGCCCGCCCGGGACGCGCTGAAACCCCTCCGGCCGACCATTGGCAGCGCTGGGCCCCCGAGACGGCACCTCCGGCCGTGGACCCACCGATGGCGGCGACCCCATCCCCTGTCGCGGCCGATGCGTCCACGCCGGCCAACAGCGCACCGCCGCCGCTGCCCGGCCCGATCGCACTGGCCGACGCCGGCAACAACGATCTGGCCCCGTCGCCATCGGACTCGCCCTACCGCGTGCTGATCGTTGAAGACGATCGGGCGCAGGCCCTGTTCGCGCAGAGCGTGCTGCACGGCGCCGGCATGCAGGCGATCGTCCACAACGATGCCGATGCCGCGCTGCAGGCCATCAAGGAGCACCGCCCCGACCTGATCCTGATGGATCTTCACCTGCCCGGCCTGGACGGCATGCGCCTGACCGCGCTGATCCGCCAGCAGCCCGGCCTGCAGCTGCTTCCGATCGTGTTCCTCAGCGGTGATCCGGATCCGGAGCGCCAGTTCGAAGTCCTCGACAGCGGCGCGGACGACTACCTGAGCAAACCGATCCGGCCCCGCCACCTGATCGCAGCGGTGGCCAACCGCATCCGCCGCGCACGAGCCCAGGCCGCGACCCTGCCCGGCGCCACCGGCGCACCGGCCACCAGCAATCCGGAAACCGGCCTGCCGACGCGCCACCACGTGCTGCAGCAGCTCAACACCGCACTCGCCCACCGCGATCAGGGCGGCGTGTTCTTCATCGAAGTGGCCAGCGCGCTGGGCCTGCGCGAACGCTATGGCTATGCCGCGTTTGAACGGCTGATGGTGCAGGCCGGGCAGCGCCTGGCCGAAGCCGGCCATCCGCACCTGCTGGCACGCCTGAACGACAACAGCTTCCTGCTGCTGGCCCGCAGCGCCGACGAGGACGCCCTTGAAAGCATCGCTGCCAGCCTGCGCGAGCAGCTGTCGGCACGTGCCTTCGTGATCCGCGACGACGAATCCGTGCACCTGCGCGGCGTAGTTGGCTATGCACCGCTGTCACCGGGCTTCGAGGATGCCAACAGTGCGTTGGAAGCCGTCGAGCGCACCACCCTGCAGGCGCGCCTGCTCAGCGCCGGGGTGGCCGGCCATGTGCACCGCCAGGCAGTCACCGAACAGGAACACCTGGCGCTGCTGGAAGGACAGCTGGAACTGGCCTATCAGCCGATCGTCGCTGTTGCCGGCGGCAACACCGCGCAGTACCAGTTGCTGCTGCGCCTTCGCCAGGCCGACGGCACCGTGCTGGCGGCCGGGCAGGTGATCCCGGCAGCGGAAGCCGCAGGCCGCATTGCCGATCTCGACCAGCAGGTGATGGATCACGCGCTGGGGCTGCTGGACCTGTACCGCCACGCGACGCAGCCACTGAACCTGTTCGTCTCGCAGTCGCTGCGCACCCTGCAGCGCGACGCCTTCGCCGACTGGCTGCTGGAATCACTGCAGCAGCGCGACCTGCCGGGCAGTGCACTGGTGATCGACGTGCGCCTGCCGGACGCACTGATCCACACCGTGCCGCTGCAGCAGTTCTGCCAGCGCATGGCCAGTGCCGGGGTGCGCTTCTGCCTGAGCCAGTTCGAACCCAGCGGCGAGGCCGATGCCCTGCTGAACCAGCTGCCGCTGTCGTTCGTGCGCATGGCTGCGCGCTTTTCCAGCAGCCATGCCAATCCGGCCACGCGCGAGGAGCTGCGCAAGGCGATCGATCAGGCCCATGCCGCCGGGCTGCAGATCATCGGCCAGCAGATCGAGGATCCGCAGGCTGCGGCGGCGATGTGGGTCGGCGGCGTCGACTACATCCAGGGCAACATGGTGCAGTCGGCCGGCAGCGACCTGAACTTCGACTTCCACAACGCGGTGCTCTGACGTGCCGCTGTGGGGCGTGCTGCTGGTTGCCCTCGCCGCGGCCACCATCGCGCTGATGGTGCTGGGCCTGCGGCTTCGCGCGCGCGACCGTGCGCTGGCGCAGCTGCAGCGCACGCACGGAGCGCTGGCCGCTGAACGGGACCAGCTACGCCATACCACTGAACGCCAGGGCCAGCTGGAACAACAGCTGCTGCAGGCCAAGCAGGCCGCCGAGGCGGCCGTGCTGGCCAAGGGCGAGTTCCTGGCCACGATGAGCCATGAGATCCGCACCCCGCTCAATGGCATCCTGCCGATGCTGGAGCTGATCGCACGCGGGCCACTGAGCGAGGACCAGCGGCAGATGCTGGCCACCGCCTCGGCCAGCTCGCAGCAGCTGCTGCGCATCGTCGACGACATCCTCGACTACTCCCGGCTGGAAGCACAGGCGCTGGAGCTGGAAATCACCAGCTTCAACCTGCGCGATCTGCTCGATGGCGTGGTGCAGCTGATGCAGCGCGCCGCCGACGCCAAGGGCCTGGCACTGGGCCTGCAGCTGGATCCATCGGTGCGCCTGCCGGTGCGCGGCGACCCGGTGCGCCTGCGCCAGGTGCTGAGCAACCTGCTGGCCAATGCGATCAAGTTCACCGCCCGCGGCCAGGTGCAGCTGCGCGTGCTGCGCCTGGGCGAAGGTGCCGCGCAGCACCAGCTGCGCTTCGAGATCATCGATACCGGCATCGGCATCGACGACGCGCTGCAGGCACGCCTGTTCCAGTCTTTCAGCCAGGCCGACGCATCCACCACGCGCATCTACGGCGGCACCGGCCTGGGCCTGGCCATCTGCAAACGCATCATCGACCTGATGCATGGACGTATTGGTGTGCAGTCCACGCCCGGCCAGGGTGCTACGTTCTGGTTCGAGATCCCGCTGCTGAAGGTTCCTGGCGACCTGCCGGCGATGACGCGCGCGCCGGCACCGCTGCTGCTGTTCAGTGCCGATGCAACGCTGCAGGCACGCATCGAGCGCATCGCTGCCCACCATGGACTGCAGGTGGAGGTGCTGGCGCAACTGGACAGCGTGGTCGAGCGCCTGCGCGCTCCCGCGCGGCCCGGAAAACCGGCACCCGCCTGGCTGCTGGTCGATGCGCGCGCACGCCGCAACGGCGAGGCCACGCTGCAGCTCGCACTGGGGGAACGCGGCGACGACGATGCACTGCAGGTACTGTGGCTGCAGGAGGATGCGATTGCGCAACGCCCCCGCCAGCGCCAGCTGCCCTCCCACTTCGACGACGCCGCCCTGCATGCACTGCTGGCAGCACCGGTCGCCTCTGCCCGCCCCGCTGCGCTGCTGGCCAGCGCGGAACACGAGCAACCGGCTGCCACGCTGCCGCCGCTGCATCTGCGCGTGCTGGTGGTGGAGGACAATACGGTGAACAGGATGGTGGCCGAGCAGCTGCTGCGGGTGTTCCAGTGCGAGGTGCGCAACGTCGCCGATGGCGAACAGGCCCTGGCCGCCCTCCGCGAAGGCGGGCTGGACATCGTGCTGATGGATTGCCAGATGCCAGTGCTGGACGGCTACGCCGCCACGCGCCGCTGGCGCGCCGAAGAAGCGGAAACCGGGCATGCGCGATTGCCGATCATCGCGATGACCGCCAATGCGATGGCCGGCGACCGCGAGCGCTGCCTGCAGGCTGGCATGGACGATTACCTGTCCAAGCCGATCGCACGCGCCACGCTGCATGCGCTGCTGCAGCGCTGGGGTGGCGGTAAAGCCGCAGCACCTGCACGGCCTTCTGTAGAGCCGGGTGATGCTCGGCTGACGGCCAATTGCAGTCGCACGCCATCAGCCGAGCATGGCTCGGCTCTACCGAATCCGGAAAAGCAGGTGGCGCCAGCAGCACAACCGGTGCTCGACCGCGATGTACTGGATGAACTGCACGCGGTGATCGGCGATGCTGCCACCCAGATCGTCACGGTATTTCTTGAAGATGCGCCGGCGATGGTGCAGCAGTTGCAGCTGGCCGCGCGGAACAGCGATGAACCGCGCATGCAGGCCGTCGCGCACAGCCTGAAATCATCAAGCGCGAACGTGGGGGCATTGTCGCTGTCGGCGATCGCGCAGCGGATCGAGCACGAGGCCCGTAGTGGCAGCCTGCAGCGCCCCGCAGTCGCGGTGGCGCTGCTGGTTGCGGAATTCGCCCGGGCGCGCGTTGCACTGACGGGCTACCTGGCACAGCATCGCGCCGGCCAGGACCGCTGATTCACTCTTCCAGCTTGCTCAGCAGGTACTTCGGCTCGCCGATGCGCTCGATCAGGTCGAGCTGGGTTTCCAGCCAGTCGATGTGCTCTTCCTCCGAGTCGAGGATCTTCACGAACAGCTGGCGGCTGACATAGTCGCCAACCGAATCGGAATAGGCCACCGCCTCGCGCAGGGTGACCACGCCATCGCGTTCCAGCGACAGGTCGCACTGCAGGATTTCAGTCGGGTTCTCGCCGATGCGCAGCTTCCCGAGCGCCTGGAAGTTCGGCAGGCCTTCGAGGAACAGGATGCGGTCGGCGAGCATGTCGGCATGCTTCATCTCGTCGATCGATTCCTTGTACTCGTGTTCGGCCAGCTCCTTGATGCCCCAGTTCTTCAGCATCTTGGCGTGCAGGAAGTACTGGTTGATCGCGGTCAGCTCGTTGTAGAGGACCTTGTTGAGGAATTCGATGACCTTGGTGTCGCCCTTCATGGGGATGCTCCTGCACGCTGAAAACGCAGGCACTGTAACGCCTTGCGTGCGGTGGTGAAGGAACGCGAATCGTGCGCATTGGCCTGCGCGGTTGCAGGTGAAGGACGCGAAAGCGCGGCGTCAACAGGCCGCGAGGAAACGATCAGGCAACCTGGGCCAGGCCCAATACCGGCAGCGGCAGATCGTGCGTCGCGCGTGCCTTGGCCAGCAGGTCGCCGGCCATGTCCAGGCAGGAACCGCAGGTGGCACCGCAACCGGTACGCATGGTCAGTTCGGCCACCGTGCTGACACCATGGTGGGCGGCTTCGCGGATCTGGTGGTCGGTGACTCCGTTGCAGATGCAGACGTACACAGGCGGGAACCGGGCTGGCAGGCCAGAAGCGGCCTGTTGCCTATTCCAATGGAAACGAGAATGGTTGTCAATCAGAGACCTGAACCATTCTCGATACCGTTCACAGTCGGATTGGCCGGCCCGCCGGACAGCCCGGTCCTGCTGGAAACAGCCGGCGGGGACGCGTTGTGACGGATCGGCCCGCAGCCTGCGTGGCCTCCCATTCAAACCGCCCCGGACTCCCCCTTGGCCTTGCGCGGCCAGTAGCCGCCGCGCTTGGGCGTGCGCTTCCGGGGCCTGTCATGGCCGGCCGCGTGGCCCGGCATCCAGGCCTCGGCGGCACTCTTGGGCATGGCGCTGACGCCCTGCCCGGCCACCCCACGCGCCAACGGCGCCAGGTGTCGCAGCGCGCGCGCATAGACGCCACGCTTGAACATCACCACGTGCTCCACCGGGTACCAGAAGTCCACCCACCGCCAGTGGTCGAACTCGGGCGAGTCGGTATGGTCCAGCTGCACATGCGATTCGTCGCCGGTCAGGCGCAGCAGGAACCAGACCTGCTTCTGCCCGATGCAGACCTGCCGTTCATTGCGGCGGATGGCCCGCGCCGGCAGCTTGTAGCGCAGCCAGCCGGGCGTCGCCCCGAGCACTTCCACGTGCTCAGGCAGCAGGCCGGTCTCTTCCTGCAGTTCACGATACATGGCCTCGACAGGCGTCTCGTCGGTGTTCATGCCACCCTGCGGGAACTGCCAGCCGTCCCGGCGCACGCGTCGTGCCCAGAACACCTGGCCGTCCTGCCGCATCAGCACGATGCCGACGTTCGGTCGATAGCCGTCCGGATCGATCACGATGCGGACTCCTAAGAAAATCTACTGGTCGGGACTATCCCATGCCCTCTGTCGGCCCACAAGCACGGCACAAAAGTGTTGACAGGGCCGATACACATCCGCAGAATAGCGGGCTCACCAAGGCTATGTAGCTCAGCCGGTTAGAGCACAGCACTCATAATGCTGGGGTCGGTGGTTCGAGTCCACCCATAGCCACCACACTGAAAATCAAGTTGTTTTTCAGTGTGAAAAGTGAGAAAATAGTTGCACGTTTTGCCCCGTCGCCAAGCGGTAAGGCACCTGACTCTGACTCAGGCATTCGGTGGTTCGAATCCATCCGGGGCAGCCAAATTAAAAGCAAAAGGCCAGATCGAAAGATCTGGCCTTTTGCTTTTAATTTGGTCGCGCATTCCACCTGATCCCTGCGCCTGTCGGCGCGCCCCCTTGAACAACAAGGGGGCTCTTCTCCAGAGAGGCACCCGCGGGATCGGACCCTGCTCCGCAGGAAACGGCACCACCCCACCCCTTCCGAGATGCGACGCCCCGGGTAGTGCCGGCCGCTGGCCGGCAACCAGGACATCGATGACCCCCAGAACGACAAAAGCCCGACCGAAGCCGGGCTTTTGCTTTCCCATCCAGCGGGCTCCCGAAGGAGCCCAACCAGGCGCGGTAGATCAGCGCTTGGAGAACTGGGTGGCGCGGCGGGCCTTGTGCAGACCAACCTTCTTACGCTCGACTTCACGGGCGTCACGGGTCATGAAGCCAGCCTTGCGCAGCTCGGACTTCAGGGTTTCGTCGTACTCGACCAGAGCACGGGCGATGCCCAGACGGATCGCACCGGCCTGGCCGGTGGTGCCGCCGCCAGCGGCGGTGACCAGGATGTCAAAGCTTTCGGTGTTCTTGGTCAGCTCGAGCGGCTGGCGCACGATCATGCGCGCGGTCTCACGACCAAAGAACTCGTCCAGCGGACGACCGTTGACGGTGATGTTGCCCGAACCCTTGCGCAGGAACACGCGAGCGGTGGAGGACTTGCGGCGGCCAGTGCCGTAGTTTTGAGTGATAGCCATGATTAGATATCCAGAACCTGCGGCTGCTGTGCGGCGTGCGGATGCTCAGTGCCGGCGTAGACCTTGAGCTTGCGGTACATCTGGCGACCCAGCGGGCCCTTCGGCAGCATGCCCTTGACGGCGATCTCGATCACGCGCTCCGGGTGGCGCTCCAGCGCCTGGGCCAGGGACTCGGTCTTCAGGTTGCCGATGTAACCGGTGAAACGGTGATACATCTTGTCCTGCAGCTTCTTGCCGGTGACGGCAATCTTTTCTGCATTGATGACGACCAGGTAGTCGCCGGTATCAACGTGCGGGGTGTAGACCGGCTTGTGCTTGCCACGCAGACGGCGGGCCAGCTCGGTGGCGAGACGGCCCAGGGTCTTGCCCTCGGCGTCGACGAGGTACCAGTCGCGCTGGACGGTCTCGTTCTTGGCAGTGAAAGTGCTCATGAAGAACTCTATGTTAGGTCGGGCTCATTGCGGCGAACGGCTCGCCGGAACTCTGCCACGCGTTGTGAAAGGTGAAGCGTAAGAGGCGGGATTGTACGCAGGTCAAGCCCCCGGTGCAAGCCGGCCATGTCCCGGGTTGGCAGGGGGCCGGAGCCGGGGGAGAATCGAGGGGTCTTCCGTCCCACCGCGTACCGCCATGACCGTGCTCCGCCAGACCACACCGCTGGACCATCTGCTGACCGAAGCGCAGCGCGCCTTGGACACGGTGTTCGGCAACCCGCCGGCAGCCCGCCCCTACCCGGCCGCGGACACCAGCGAGCCGGGCATGGACAACGCTGAACGCCGCCACGCGGCCGGGCTGATGCGGATCAACCACGTCGGCGAAGTCTGCGCACAGGGCCTGTATTTCGGGCAGGCCGCCGTGGCCCGCGACCCTGCCACGCGTGAACACCTGCTGGAAGCGGCCCAGGAGGAGACCGACCACCTGGCGTGGTGTGCCACCCGGCTGGGCGAGCTGGACAGCCGCCCGAGCCTGTTCAACCCGCTGTGGTACGCCGGCAGCTACACCATCGGCACCCTGGCCGGGCTGCGCGGCGACGGCTGGAACCTCGGCTTCGTGGTCGAAACCGAGCGCCAGGTGGAAGCCCATCTGGACGAGCACCTGGTCGATCTGCCGGCCGGCGACCTGCGCAGCCGTGCGGTCATCGAGGTGATGAAGGAAGACGAAGCCCGCCATGCGGAGCACGCCGAGCAGGCCGGCGCACGCCGCCTGCCGTTCCCGATCCCTGGCGTGATGGCGCTGGCCTCCAGGGTGATGAAGACCATCGCCTACCGGCTGTAGGCCCGGGGTAGTGCCGGCTGGCCGGCGACCACGCAGGCACCGCAGAAGATCAAGAGGTTGCCGGCCAGCGGCCGGCACTACCGATTAATTGGGCGAGACCAGCTTCAGGCCGATCACGCCGGCCACGATCAGGCCCACGCAGGCCAGGCGGGCCGGCGACGCACTGTCATTGAACAGGTAGATGCCGAGCACAGCCACGCCCATGGCACCGATGCCGGTCCAGATCGCGTAGGCCGTACCGACCGGGATGCTCTTCATCGCCTGGCTCATCAGGTACAGGCTGATCAGGGCCGATACCACCGTGGCAACGGTGGGCAGGGGTTTGCTGAAGCCTTCGGAGTACTTCATTCCGAGGGCGAAACCGATCTCGAACAGGCCGGCCAGCAGCAGGTAGATCCAGGGCATGGGTGGGGGCTCCTTACCTTTTTTGAGAAAAACGAAACGGCCCGGTGTTTTCACACCGGGCCGTGGGTCGGTACATCACCGTGGAACTGTAACGCGTGCGAGGCACTGGTTCCACGGGGCGGGTCGTCCCGCCTGGGTGGCGATGCCTGCGGGCATCGCACATGGGGCTTACTCGGACAGGTTCCGGCCGTGGAACAGCTCTTCGATCTCGCGCTTGAGCAGCGCTTCGATCTTCATGCGTTCCTTGAACGACAGGTTCTTGGCCTTTTCCTCGAACAGGTACTGGTCCAGGTCGAAGTCCTTCAGGTGCATCTTCGTGTGGAAGATGTTCTCCTGGTAGACGTTGACGTCGAACATCTCGTAACGCGACTTGATGTTCTTGGCCAGGAAGTTCTGGATCGAGTTGATCTTGTGGTCGATGAAGTGCTTCTTGCCCTTCACATCGCGGGTGAAGCCACGGACGCGGTAGTCCATGATCACGATGTCCGACTCGAGGCTCTCGATCAGGTAGTTCAGGGCCTTCAGCGGGGAAATGACGCCACAGGTGGCCACGTCGATGTCCGCGCGGAACGTGGCGATACCTTCCTGCGGATGGGTTTCCGGGTAGGTATGGACCGTGATGTGGCTCTTGTCCATGTGCGCGACCACGGCGTCGGAGATCAGCTCCTTGCCGGCCAGCTTCTTGTCGATCACCGGTTCTTCGGAGATCAGGATGGTCACCGAGGCACCCTGCGGATCGTAGTCCTGGCGGGCCACGTTCAGGATGTTGGCGCCGATGATCTCGGCGACATCGGTCAAGATCTGAGTCAGCCTGTCGGCGTTGTACTCTTCATCGATGTATTCAATGTAACGCTGACGCTCCTCTTCGGTGCGCGCGTAACACACGTCATAGATGTTGAAGCTCAGCGCCTTGGTGAGGTTGTTGAAACCCTGCAGCCTCAGGCGAGGCAACGGCTTGACCACGGCGGTCGATTCCTGTGTAAGAAGGGAAAGGGGGAATTATGGGGCAAACTGCCCCCGGGGGGAACGTGAAGACGCAAGAGTTCTGGCACACTGTTTGCCCTTAACAATTGCGCTGGTTAAGCTCCGCTATCGACCCCGTGAATCCGTTCATGCGCAGAGGGAGCGCTCCTATCGTGTCAACCGTGCGCCTAGCTAGCAGTCCACTGGCCCTGGATATCGCCACAATCGATCGTTTCCTGGCGCACAGCCACAGGCGGCGATATCCCACCCGTACCGACGTCTTCCGGCCCGGAGACCCGGCGGGAACCCTGTATTACGTCATCAGCGGCTCGGTTTCGATCATGGCCGAGGAAGATGACGATCGCGAGCTTGTGCTGGGCTACTTCGGTGCCGGCGAGTTCGTCGGCGAGATGGGCCTGTTCGTCGAATCGGACCGCCGGGAGGTGATCCTGCGGACCCGTACCGCCTGCGAGCTGGCTGAAATCAGCTACGAGCGCCTGCATCAGCTGTTCCTCGGCCCGCTGTCGGCCGATGCCCCGCGCCTGCTGTACGCGCTGGGCCAGCAGATTTCCAAGCGCCTGCTCGACACCAGCCGCAAGGCCAGCCGCCTGGCATTCCTGGACGTGACCGACCGGATCGTGCGCACCCTGCACGACCTGGCGCAGGAACCGGAGGCGATGAGCCACCCGCAGGGCAGCCAGCTGCGCGTATCGCGACAGGAACTGGCGCGACTGGTCGGCTGCTCGCGCGAAATGGCCGGCCGCGTGCTGAAGAAACTGCAGACCGACGGCCTGCTGCATGCCCGCGGCAAGACCGTGGTGCTGTACGGCACCCGTTGATTGCAAGGCAACCCAAGGCTGCCGAGCCATCCTGTAGAGCCGAGCCGACGCTCGGCTGCTGTCCGTCGAAGGCAGCCGCGCATGGCTTCAGCTCTACACGGCCCCTGCGCGGCCCGCTGGGCTAGGCTCGGTGCATGGAGCTGAGCAGCGAATTCTGGTGGTTCATCCTCATCGGCCTCGGCGCACAGCTGGTGGACGGTGCATTGGGCATGGCGTTCGGCCTGGTGTCCTCGTCGGTGCTGCTGAGCATGGGCCTGCCCCCGGCGCAGGTCAGCGCCAGCATCCACACCGCTGAAGTGTTCACCACGGGCGCCTCGGGGGTGTCGCACCTCGCAGCCGGAAATGTCGATAAACGCCTGTTCCTGCGCCTGGCCCTGCCCGGCGCAGTGGGCGGTGCATTGGGCGCGTACGTGCTCACGCAGGTCCCGGGCGAGATCATCCGGCCACTGATCTACCTGTACCTGCTGGTGCTGGCGATCATCATCCTGGCCCGCGCCGCTGGGCGCTGGATGCCCCAGGGCGAGATCCGCCGGGTACCGGTGCTGGGCTTCTTCGCCGGCCTGCTCGACGCCAGCGGCGGCGGTGGCTGGGGGCCGATCGCGACGTCCACCCTGCTCGCCCGCGGCGGCCAGGCGCGCACCACCATCGGAACAGTCAACGCAGCCGAGTTCGTGGTCACGTTGACGGTGTCAGCGACCTTCCTGTTGTCGATGGGCGTGCAGCATCTGCAGATCGTTGCCGGCCTGCTGATCGGCGGCATGATGGCCGCGCCGGTGGCGGCGATCCTGGTCAAGCGGGTGAAGGAGCGCTGGGTGCTGGTGGCCGTGGGCGTGCTGGTACTGGGCATCAGCCTGTTCCAGATCGGGCATGCGGTGCACGGGTACCTGGGGCGCTGAGCGCTTGCCGGCCAGCGG
>NZ_JAOCGL010000112.1:0-11575 GCF_029842485.1 Stenotrophomonas sp. GD03777 | reverse complement strand
TCTGACCCCGGTTGTCCGGCCATCACGGCCGCAGCAGCACCTTGCCGTTACGGCCCGAACCGGCGCCCGCCTTCGCCGCTTGGGCGATATCGTCCAGCGCGAAGATCTGCTCCACCGGCAAGGTCAGTTCGCCGCTGGCCGCGCGCTTGAGCAGCTCGCCGACCAGCCGGCGCTTGTCCTCCACCGCCATCGCCTGGCTGACCTTGCTGCCCCAGAAGCCCTTCACCGTGGCCTCCTTGTAGATCAGGCCGCCGGCGGGAATGTGCATCGGTTCGCCACTCATCACACCGAACGACACCAGCGTGCCGTGGTGGCCGAGCAGGTCGACCAGATCGCCACTGGCGTCGCCGCCGATGGAATCCACTGCGGCCGCGGCCTGTGCTTCGCCGGTCGCCTCACGCACGCGATCCTTCCAGCCGTCCACCGAGGTGTCGAATACATGATCGATGCCCAGCGCCTGCAACTGCGCTACGGCCGCGGCATTGCGCACCAGGTTGGCCACGTGCACGCCGCGCGCCTTTGCCAGCATCGCCAGCGACTTGCCGACCGCGCCGTTGGCGGTGTTCTGCACGATCCACTGGCCTGCTTGGACGTGCAGGAATTCCAGCAGCATCAGCGCGCTCAGCGGCATCGCGATCAACTGTGCGGCCATCTCGTCCGGGATCGCCTCCGGCATCGGAATCACCATGCGTGCCGGTGCGACGAAGGCCTCGGCCCAGGTGCCGTGCACCGAGGCGGCGGCTACCCGCTGGCCGATCTGCAGGCCGTCCACGCCATCGCCGAGTGCATCGACCACGCCCAGTGCTTCACTGCCACCGATCGCCGGCAATGTCGGCTTGTACCCGTAGAGGCCACGCACGGTCAGCAGGTCGTGGTTGTGGATCGAGGCCAGCACGGTGCGGATGCGCACCTCGCCGGGGCCGGGCTCGGGCAGGGCGGCATCGGCAATGGCGAGGACGTCGGCCGGGTTGCCGAAGGAGGAGTACTGGGCAGCGCGCATGGGGCGGTGTTCCGGGGAAAGTGGATGTTGTACCGAACTGGGGACGCAGGGCATGTCGACAAGGCGTCGCCGCTGCAACACGGCATCCTGCGACTGATCGTCGCGGCATGTCGTGATTACCGCATCTTGTGTTGACGGTGCGCGTCATCCCCACTATGTTGTGGCCGTCACTCCCGGTCAGCCGCCGCCGCCGGACATGCAGCAAACGTCCCGCGGCCCACCCCTGAAGGCTTGCCGTGTCGACGCGGCCGCCATCGTGCGGACGCAGGTCGCCCCCCACGGCCCGGATACCGGCCGCAGGCGCAGGCAGATGCCGACGACCTACGTTCCCGCACCCTGGCAATCCACCCGTTCGCCCCGTGCGCCGGTATCGCGTCCAGGGCCGCCATGGCATCGAGCGCCAATGCGCGTGCGAGCCTGGAGTTTCACCACCATGACCGACAGTACCTTCCGCGTGGCCGATCCGGCCGGCGCTGGCGACGCCTTGCGCGCCGGTGGCGAGCGCGTACCGACCTGGATCACCAAGGAGGCCGGCAACCGCCGCCTGCCGTTCGACGCCGAGCGCCTGCAGCGCAGCATCGATGCCGTGCATGCCGAGTTCCCGCAGCTGGATGTGAGCGACTACCGCCGCGTGGTGCAGGCAATGGTCGAGCGCAAGCCCAGCATCAGCGCCGATGACCTGGTCGATCTGTTGATCCGCGAGGCCGAATCGCGGGTGGACCTGGTCGCGCCCGAGTGGGAACAGTTCGCCGCGCGCATCTACCTGCGCCGCCTGTACAAGCGTGCCAGCCGCAACCGCTTCTACGATGTCAGCCTGAAGTACGGCTCTTACGTGGGCCTGCAGGAAAGCCTGGCTGACCGCGGCATCTACAGCAACGACATCCTGCGCTGCTATTCGAAGGAAGAGCTGCAGCAGGCCGGTGAGATGATCGATCCGGAACGCGACCGCCTGTTCGCCTACAACGGCCTGTACCTGCTGGCCACCCGCTATCTGGCCAGCGACCGCAGCCGCGAGGTCTATGAACTGCCGCAGGAGCGCTGGCTGACCATTGCGCTGTACCTGATGCAGGAGGAAAAGCCGCGCGAACGCCGCATGCAGCTGGTCGGCGAGGCGTACTGGGCGCTGTCCAACCTGTACATGACGGTGGCTACGCCGACCCTGGCCAACGCCGGCAAGGTGGGCGGCCAGCTGTCCAGCTGCTTCATCGACACGGTGGACGACAGCCTGCAGGGCATCTATGACTCCAACACCGATATCGCGCGCGTGTCCAAGCACGGCGGCGGTGTTGGCGCCTACCTGGGCTACGTGCGCAGCAGCGGCGCACCGATCCGTGGCGTGGCCAACTCCTCCGGCGGCGTGGTGCCGTGGATCAAGCAGCTCAACAACACGGCGGTGTCGGTTGATCAGCTTGGCCAGCGCAAGGGCGCAGTGGCGGTGTACCTGGACATCTGGCATCGCGACATCGAAGCCTTCATGGACCTGCGCCTGAACAACGGCGACCAGCGCCTGCGCGCGCACGATGTGTTCACCTCGGTGTGCGTACCCGACCTGTTCATGGAAGCGGTCGAGCGCCGCGCCGACTGGTACCTGTTCGACCCGCACGAGGTGAAGCAGGCCAAGGGCTGGTACCTGCAGGACTTCTACGATGAGAAGCGCGGTTCGGGCAGCTTCCGCGACCGCTATGCCGAGCTGGTGGCCGATGAGAGCATCAGCCGCCGAACGGTGAAGGCCATTGATCTGTTCAAGCGGATCATGCTCAGCCAGCTGGAGACCGGCAACCCGTTCCTGTTCTACCGCGACGAGGTCAATCGCAGGAATCCGAACAAGCACGCAGGCATGATCTATTCCAGCAACCTGTGCACCGAGATCCTGCAGAACATGAGCCCGACGCGGATGATCCAGGAGATCGTCAGCGGCGACCAGATCGTCACCACGCGCCGCGCCGGTGACTTCGTGGTCTGCAACCTGTCCTCGATCAACCTCGGCCGGGCAATCAGTGCGCCGGATGACCTGCTGGCCACCGATGTGCTGGAGCGCCTGATCCCGATCCAGGTACGCATGCTCGACAACGTGATCGACCTCAATGCGTTGCCGGTGCCGCAGGCCACGATCACCAACCGCAAGTACCGCGCCATCGGCCTGGGCACGTTCGGTTGGCACCACCTGCTGGCGCAGCAGGCGATCCAGTGGGAATCTCCGGATGCCGAAGAATTGGCCGACCGTCTCTACGAACGCATCAACTTCCTGACCATCCAGGCCAGCGCGCAACTGGCGCAGGAGAAGGGCAGCTACCCGATGTTCGCGGGCAGCGACTGGCACAACGGGCGCTACTTCCGTGACCGCGACTACACTGGCGCCGCATGGGACAGCCTGGCCCGCGAGGTCGCCACGCACGGCCTGCGCAACGGATGGCTGCTGGCCGTGGCGCCGAACATGAGCACCGCGCAGATTGCCGGTTCCACCGCTTCGATCGACCCGATCTACAGCGCGTTCTACTACGAGGAGAAGAAGGACTTCCGGCGACCGGTGGCAGCACCGGGACTGTCGCTGGAGACCTGGCCGTACTACGAGAAGGGCGCCTACAAGGTCGACCAGTTCGCCAGCGTGCGCCAGAACGCGCGCCGCCAGCGGCATGTCGACCAGTCGATCAGTTTCAACCTGTACGTGCCCAGCACCATCCGTGCGAGCACGCTGCTGGAGCTGCACCTGAGCGCCTGGCGCGAAGGCCTGAAGACCACCTATTACGTGCGCTCCAACGACATCGACATCAGCGAATGCGAGTGGTGCGCCAGCTGACCACCGGCGACCCACGGTAGTGCCGGCCGCTGGCCGGCAACACGATAGAAAGAGAACGAAGGCAGAAGCCCATGGCAACCCCCCTCGACCGCATCAAGATCCTCGAACCGCGCCATCCCAACCGCAGCACCGGCATCATCAACGGCCAGACCAGCGGCATCCTCAACTGGAACGATATCCCGTACCCGTCGTTCTATCGGGCCTACAAGGAGCTGTCGACCAACTTCTGGATTCCCGACGAGGTGGACATGAAGCTGGACGCGCGCCAGTACGGCGAGCTGTCAGGGCGCGAGAAGAACGCCTACGACTCGATCATCGGCCTGCTGGCCACGCTGGATTCGCCACAGACGCGATTCATCTACAACGTGGCCGAGTACATCACCGACCCGGCTGCACATGCCAACGCGGCGATCATCGGCCAGCAGGAAGTGATCCACAACGAGAGCTACAGTTACGTGCTGGCCTCGATCACCGACCTGCCGAACCAGAACCGGATCTTCGAGATCGCCCGCACCCACCCGACCATCATCAAGCGCAATGCCCCGATCATGGGTGCGTACGACGACTTCATGCGCGAGAAGACCGCCGAGACCCTGCTCAAGTCGTTGATCCAGTCCTCGATCCTGGAGGGCATCAATTTCTATTCCGGGTTCGCGTACTTCTACAACATGGTGCGGCAGAACCGCATGAACGGCACCGGCAAGATCATCAGCTTCATCAATCGCGACGAGCTGGCCCATACCAAGTTCATCAGCGAGCTGATCCGCGCCATCATCGGCGAAAACCCCGAGCTGCAGACCAATGAGTTGACCGCCTATGTGCACCAGTCATTCGAACATGCCATCGAGCTTGAGACGCAGTGGTCGTCGGAGGTGCTGGATGGCATCGATGGCATCGACGTCGACGAGATGGTGCGCTACGTGAAGTACCGTGCCAACAAGATGGCCGGCATGCTCGGCATCGAGCGCCTTTACAGCGACACCACCGACAACGTGATGCCTTGGATCAGGGCCTACGCCGACAACTTCACCGAGACCAAGACCGACTTCTTCGAGATGCGCAATGCAAGTTACAAGAAGACCAACGTCGACAACGGCTTCGACGACCTCTGAGCCCGGCACCGCGCTGAGCATCCTGATGGTGGTTGCCTCCTTGAGCGGCAACACCCGCGAGCTCGGCCGGCAGATCGCCGAGCGCTGCCGCGCCGCAGGTCATGCGGTGCACTGGCAGGAGGCCGACGACCTGCGGCAGGCGCCGCCGCTGGCTGCCGGCGAGGCCGACCTGGTGCTGCTGGGCTGCTGGACCGACAACGCCGGGCGCACGCCAGCGGAGATGAAGGCGTGGGTGGCTGGCATTGCCGAGCGCGGTCAGCAGCCACGCCAGCTGGCGGTGTTCGGCACCGGCGAAACGCAGTGGGGGCAGGAGTACTACTGTGGTGCCGTGCACCGGCTGATCCGCTATTTCCGCAGCGACTACCCGCCGCTGGAGATCGAACAGATGCCGCATGGCGAGCGTCATGCCGAAGCCATCGACGCCTGGACCGATGCGGTCCTGGCCCACTACTGGAGCAACCACGATGCAGATCATCGACGCCACCACGCCTGAGCAGTTCCAGCAGCTGCTGGCCGAGCACCCGCGGGTGCTGGTGGATTTCCACAAGGACCAGTGCCCCGGGTGCCGGATGCTGGAAGTGTCGCTGCACCGCGTGGCCAACAGCGTGGCGGGGCAGGGCACCACCTTGCTTCGCGTGCAGCTGGAAGTGCTGGGTGAGGCGTTCTTCAGGGAACTGGGGCTGCGGCAGACGCCGACGCTGTCCCTGTTCCGTGATGGTAACGAACGCACGCGCCTGGCCGGGTTCCAGTCGCCGCAGCAGATCGAGGCCGCGATCGCGTTACATTTGTAGAGCCGAGCCATGCTCGGCTGCTGTTCGTGCCGGGTGCGATGAGTCGAGCATGGCTCGACTCTTCAACGGCGCCTTGGCATTTCACGCTATGCGCCGTTGAAGGTATCCACCAGCAGCTTCACGTTCAACACCACGATCACCAGCGCGATCACCCAGGCGATCGCGCCCAGCCAGCGCGGGGCCACCAGCGCCCCCATCGTCACCTTGTCGGTCACGATCCGCACCAGCGGGATGATCGCGAACGGCAGCTGCATCGACAGCACCACCTGGCTCAGCACCAGCAGCTTCACCGCGCCCTGGTCGCCGAACAGCAGGATCACCACCACCACCGGAATGATCGCCAGTGCGCGGGTGATCAGCCGTCGCAGCCACGGCGGCATTCGCAGGTGCAGGAAACCTTCCATCACGATCTGGCCGGCCAGCGTCGCGGTCACCGTCGAGTTCAGGCCGGAGGCCAGCAACGCGATCGCAAACAACGTCGCCGCCACGCCCACGCCCAGCATCGGCGCCAGCAGCTGGTGCGCCTGCTCGATGTCTTCCACGTCGAAACGACCATTGGCATGGAACACCGCCGCCGCCAGGATCAGGATGCTGGCGTTGATGAACAATGCGAGTGTCAACGCGAGAGTGCTATCGGTAACCGCCCAGCGCAGCGCACTGCGGCGGCCTTCATTGGTACGCGGGTAGGCGCGGGTCTGCACGATGGACGAATGCAGGTAGAGATTGTGCGGCATCACCGTGGCACCGATGATGCCGATCGCGATGTACAGCGCGTGCGGATCGGTCACCACCTGCGCGCGCGGAATGAAGCCTCCCAGCACCGCCATCACTGGCGGCGCAGCCATCGCGATCTGCACCACGAAGCAGGCGAAGATCACCATCAGCAGCGCGATCACGAAGGCTTCCAGCGCACGGAAGCCGCGGTTCATCAGCAGCAGCACCAGCAGCGTATCCAGCGCAGTGATCACCGCGCCCCAGAGCAGTGGCAGGTCGAACAGCAGCTTCAGCGCGATCGCGGTGCCGATCACCTCGGCCAGGTCGCAGGCGATGATCGCCGCCTCGCACAGCGCCCACAGCGCCAGGTTCACCGGCTTCGGGTAGCGGGCGCGGCAGGCCTGCGCGAGGTCCATGCCGGTGGCGATGCCGAGCCGTGCCGACAGCGCCTGCAGGATCACCGCCATCAGGTTGGAAATGAGGATGACCGACAGCAACAGGTAGCCGAAGCGCGAACCGCCGGCGAGGTCGGTGGCCCAGTTGCCTGGGTCCATGTATCCGACCGAGATCATGTAGCCCGGACCAAGGAAGGCCAGCAGGCGGAACCACCAATGGCCCTTGTCGGGCACCGCGACCGAGGCGTTGAGCGCACCCAGGCTGGCCGGAGTGGAGGCCGAAGGGTCGCGGGGCGCCAGGGTGTTCATGGGTCCGAATATAGCTCCTGCTATAGTCATTAGCAATATGAAACAATCGTCTTTATCGCGTTACTGGTCCAGAATTCAGGTTCAACACTGGATCACCCCGGAAGGACAGGCGCAGGCGTGGGCAAGACCGACGATTCGACATCGCTGAAAAGCACCCCCTTGATCGAGGCCGAGCGCCAGGTCGAGAGCTTCCGGCAAGTGCGCGAGGCGCACCGGATGGAACTGGTGGAGGACTATGTCGAGCTGATTTCGGACCTGCTGGCCGATGGCGGCGAGGCCCGCCAGGTCGACATTGCCACGCGCCTGGGTGTGGCCCAGCCCACCGTGGCGAAGATGCTGCGGCGCCTGGCCCGTGATGGTTGGGTGGTGCAGCGGCCGTACCGCGGCGTGTTCCTGACCCCGGAAGGCGAGGCGCTGGCCCATGCCAGCCGCCAGCGGCACCAGACCGTGGAGCGTTTCCTGCTGGCGCTGGGCGTGGACGCAGACACCGCGCGGCGCGATGCGGAGGGCATCGAACACCATGTCAGCGAACAGACGCTGGCGTTGTTCGAGGCATTCGTGCGCAGGGCCGAGGGCGGCTGAGCCACGTTTCCTGTAGAGCCGAGCCATGCTCGGCTGCTGTTCGCGCGATGACAGGGAGCATCCACGCATGGCGTGGATCTACAATCCAGGCGGGCAGCGCGCCTGCTGTTGCGCGCACGCGCGTTTCGTCCATTCCTTCAACACTGGCTGCAGGCCTTCATAGCGCCGGCCCTGCCATCCGTTGGCCAGCACCTTCCCATCCGCATCGATCAGCACCAGGTTCGGTGGTCCCAGCCGGGCCAGTGCCTGCAGTGCGGGCATGCGCGCGGCGCGGCGCGGGTCCAGTACCGGCCACGGCATGTCCTGCGCGTGCATGTAGCGCCGCAATGCAGCCTCGCTCTCATCCAGGCTGACGTACACCACTTCGGTATCGGCGCCGGTCTCGCGCAACGCGTCGCGCACACTGCGCAGCGTGGGTACGAAGGCATGGCACGGTGCACACCAGTCGGCGCCGAAGTACAGCGCCACCAGCTTCGGTGGCGGCGACCATTGCATGGGCCGCAGTGACCGCTGTTCTGGCCGCATCAACGAGGCGGCGACCTGCGCGTGCAGGTCTGCCGCCATCGCCGGTACGGCCAGCAGGAGCGCGCCGGTCAGCAACAGCGTCCGCAGTGCTTCAGAACGCATAGCGCAGGTTGAGGTACCACGAGCGCGCGAAGCGCGGCCCGTAGACATAGTCGCTGTCCCGCAGCGCGCCCACTTCGAGGTCCTTCTGGCGCTGGTCGAATACGTTCTTGACGCCCGCAGCTACCGACACTTCCTGCTGCGCCTGTGCGCCCAGATGCCGGTGCCAGCGCGCACCAAGGTCGGTGACCAGGAACGAACGTGTGCGGTGCAGCTCGCCCAGCCGGTTGTTCAGCACCGACATCGGCCCGGTATGGCGCAGCGCGACGAAGGTCTCCCACGGTTCGGCCGGAATCCAGCTGAGCTGTGCCAGGCCGGTCCAGCGCGGTGTCTTCAGGTAGTCGCGGCTTTCGATCACGGTGTCACCGCCGTCGCCGGTGTCATCGAAGATGCGCTGCGGTTCGCGGAAGCGTGAGCGGTACCACGAGGCACCGGCGGTCAGGCGCCACTGCGGCGACGGCTGCCAGCCGAGGTTGGTTTCCGCGCCCAGCACGTTGGAGCCGGAAGCGTTGTAGCGCAGCTGGCTCAGCTGGCCGTCATCGCCGCGCTGGATCTCGCCCAGCGCGAAGGTGTCGCGGATGCGTGCATAGGAGGCGGTGGCATCCCAGCTCCACACCGGATTGGCCGGGTCCGAACGCCAGTCGAAGCCGAACAGGGTGGTCAACGCGCGTTCCTCTTTCAGACCGTCCGTGTTGCGCACGCGCACCTGCTCGCCACCCAGCGTATCGACATGCACGTCCTCGACGAAGATCTCCGGGGCACGGAAGCCGGTGGCGATGCCGGCGCGCCACTTCAGGTTCGGGGTCGCCTGCCAGGCCAGCGCGATACGCGGCGAGAACACTGCGCTGTCCAGTTCCGAGCTCTTGTCCACGCGCGCACCCAATACCAGGTCGACGTTGTCGCGCAGGCTCCACTCGTCCTGGATGAAGGCGCCGATGTTGTGGAAGGTGGCGTCTTCCAGCACCGCCAGGCGCTGGCCATCACCGGTACGGTTGTCGTCGCCCAGCGCCTCGTGCTTGTACTGCACACCGAAGGCCAGTGCATGCGCGCCCAGCCGCCAGTTCAACTGGCTGTCGATGTAGTGCAGCGGGTTGTGGGTGTGGCCGTACTGGCGCCATGAACGCGAGGCCGCGCTGCCGGCCAGGTTGCGGTCAAGCTGCAACGGGTCATGGCCGGGCGCCGAGGGATCGGTGACCACGTCGCCCAGGCCGCCGTAGAAGCTGTCGCGGTCGATGTCGGCGAAGGCGTAGGCCAGGCGGAAATCGACGTCGGCGGTGATCTCCTGGTCCCACGACACACTGCCGCGGCGGTATTTCGTATCCAGCGATTCGGCGATGTTGGCCAGGTACTCTGGCTGGTCCAGGCGATTGCCGCCGCGGCGGGTTTCATCGGTCACCTGCAGGTCCAGGCGCAGCCGCGTGCCCGGCGTGGGCGCGTACCAGGCCTGCAGCCCGCCGACCTTGAGGTTCTTGCGGGTGATCTCGGTGTAGCCGTCACCGTTGTAGTCGATGCCGTTGTTCCAGCTGCGCTGGGCAATCACCGACAGACCGGCGTCTGCGTCCTTGGCGACCAGGTCCAGTCGAATGTCGGCGTTCTTCTGAGGTGTACCCTCCAGCACATCCACGCCGGCCTGCACATGGCCGCCGCTGCGCGCCGGCAGCGGCGGAATCAGGTTGATCACACCGGCAACCGCGCCCGGTCCGTACAGCGCCGATCCACCGCCCTTGACCACTTCGATGCGGTCGACGAACCCGGCCGGGATCTGTTCCAGGCCGTACACGCTGCCCAGCGTGGACAGCAGCGGGATGCCATCGAACAGGAGCTGGTTGTAGGCGCCGGGCAGGCCCAGCAGCTGTACTTCGCTGGTGTTGCAGTTCTGGCAGTTGCTCTCCACGCGCAGGCCGTTGATCAGCTCGGCGGCGCGCGAGAAGTCGGTGGCCGCGCGCAGCGCGATGTCTTCCTTGCGCAGCACTTCCGTGCGGATCGGCACGTCCGACAGCAGGCGTTCACTGCGCGTGGCGGTGCTGACCTTGACCTGCACACGGTCCAGTTCGGTCGGTTTCGGAGTGTCAGCCAGTGCAGGCAGCGGCAGGGCCAGGGCAATGGCGGCGGCCAGCGGCAACCTTCGGAAGCGGTGGGGGATAGAGCACATGAGGGCGTCGTCCTTGGGGGAAGAAAGGCGGCGAGGGCGACCTGGCTGATGCATATGGAAGCAGCGGCTTATCAATATAGCAAGTGCTATATAACGAAGCCGCAGCAATTCCGAGTGGAGCGCCGGCCGGGTCAGATCAGGGAGTGTTATAACATTACATAAAACAACCACAAACCTGCCGGTGGTCATGTCCGGAGGATGGAGTTGCCGTGTGGGCAGTGAGGTTGGGGTCAGAGCCCTTTCCTTTGGAAAGGGATCCGACCCCAGGGCGCGATCGTCAGCCGCGGCGGAATGCGGCGGGCGTGCGGGCGCCGACGATGATCATGCGGATCATCGTGGAGATCTGTTCGACCAGCTCCGGATCCTTCTCCGGAGGCAGGTCCATGGCGGTGGCGCCCATCGCGAACACCAGCCGGGTGATGGCCTTGGCTACCAGTTCCGGAGCGTGCAGCACCGCGCCATCCAGTGCGGCCAGGCGCACCAGGTCGTGCTGCAGCTCTTCCTCGAAATAATGCAGCTCGCGCTCGACTGCGTGCTTGAAGTCGTCCGAGCCGACCGCGCCTTCGCGCAACAGCACGTGCAGCAGCTTGTCGTCGGCGCGCAGCTGTTCCATGAAGGTCTCCACCGAAACCCGCACCACGCTGGTGGCGGTGGAGGTGGCGCGCTGGCGGGCCTCGCCGATGATGGTGCGCAGCGAGCGGCCGGCTGCGTCGATCAGCGCTACGGCCAGTTCGTCCATGTCGCGGAACTGCCGGTAGAAGCTGTTCGGCGCGATGCCGGCCTCGCGTGCCACTTCGCGCAGGCTGAGCGTGGACAGGCTGCGGTGCGGCCCGATCAGCTTCAGGGCGGCGGCCAGCAGATCTTCGCGGCTCACCGTACGGCGGGCCGGGCTGTTGGCATCTTCAGGCGTCGACAAGACGGTGGCGGCGGCCATGACGGTTCCGGTGGGGCGAGGCTGAATCATACCCAATCCGGTTCAATATACACATGTATACACAGGTGTATGTGCGCCCGTATAGTGCGCCCATGAGCGCTGTCGTCCGTCCATCCCTGTTCTCTCCGTACCGCTGGCTCTCGCCGTCGCTGTTCGATTTCTGGG
>NZ_JAOCGL010000111.1:0-11592 GCF_029842485.1 Stenotrophomonas sp. GD03777 | reverse complement strand
GTGCCTCGGCCGCCTTGGCCGCAGCCGCAGCTTCCTCGGCGGCCTTCTTCTCGGCCTCGGCGCGTTCCTTGGCGGCAGCCTCTTCCTCACGGGCACGGACGATGGCCTCGTCGCGAAGACGATCCTTCTCGGCCAGGGCCTGCTGTTCGGCGAGGTTGCGCGCACGCGACTCTTCCAGCTTGCGCAGGATGTCGGCGCGCTCTTCGTCCGGCGTCATGGTGCGAGCACCATCCTTGACGTAGGTACGCTTCTGGCGCACCTCGACATTCACGGTCGTCTTGCTGCGACCGGAATTGACCGTCACTTCCTGCTGCTTCCGGCGGTTGAGCGTGATCTTCTTTGCAGACTGATCGGTCTCTTCCGGGGCCTGCTCGGGCTTGCCGTGCGAACGACGAAGGAAGCCCAGGAGCTTTACCTTCTCGGAGCTGGTCACGACCTGGTCGGGACCGCTGAACTTCATGCCGGCACCGGCCAGCTGTTCCAGCAGTTTTTCGACCGGCGTGTTGACCAGTTCGGCAAGCTTGCGGATGGTGGTTTGCTGCGACATTCGGATCCTATGATCTTGTGGGCGCCCCCCCGCATCTGGAGGTGGCGCGGATTCTACGCCCTGAGCGGCTCAGGGCCCTGTTCATTGCCGGCTCATTCGCCGCGTTCCAGTCGGGCGATCTCCTCGGCACGGGCGGCCAGGATCAGCGCAGCGGCGCGCGCCTGATCCAGTCCTTCGATGCCGAAGTCCATGACCTCGTCGGCGGCCAGGTCGGACAGGTCCTCGCTGGTACGCACGCCGTGGCCGGCCAGCGCATATGCAGTGGCTTCGTCCATGCCCTTCAGGGACAGCAGGTCCTGCGCCGGCTGGCCGTCTTCAAGGCCTTCCTCGACTGCCAGGGCCTCATTGAGCAGCGCATCGCGGGCACGAGCGCGCAGCTCTTCGACGATGTCCTCGTCGAAACCTTCCACGGCCAGCAGTTCGCCGACCGGGACATATGCGATTTCCTCGACGGTGCCGAAGCCTTCGCTGACCAGGATGCCGGCAATTTCCTCGTCCACTTCCAGTTTGTCCATGAACAGCTGGCGGGCGGCAGCCTGCTCGGCCTCCGACTTGGCAGTGACCTGGTCCTGGGTCATCACGTTGAGCTGCCAGCCGGTCAGGCGGCTGGCCAGGCGCACGTTCTGGCCGCCCTTGCCGATCGCCTGGGCCAGGCGGTCTTCGGCAACGGCCAGGTCCATCGAGTGCTTGTCCTCATCGACGATGATCGACTGCACTTCGGCCGGAGCCATCGCGTTGATGACGAAGTTGGCCGGGTTGTCGTTCCACAGCACGATGTCCACGCGCTCGCCATTGAGCTCGTTGGACACGGCCTGCACGCGCGAACCGCGCATGCCGATGCAGGCACCGATCGGATCGGTGCGCTGGTCGTGGGCCAGCACGGCGATCTTGGCGCGGTCGCCCGGATCGCGGGCGCAGGCCTTGATTTCCACCAGGCCCTGGCCGACTTCCGGCACTTCCAGCTTGAACAGCTCGATCATGAACTCCGGCGCGGCGCGGCTGATGAACAGCTGCGGGCCACGCGGCTCCGAGCGCACTTCGGCCAGGTAGCCGCGCACGCGGTCGCCGGCACGCAGCACGTCGCGCGGAATGCCCTTGTCCTTCGGAATGAAGCCTTCGGCATTGCCACCGAGGTCGACGTAGATGTTGCCGCGCTCGGCGCGCTTGACCACACCGGTGATCAGCTCACCCACGCGATCCTTCCATGCATCCACGACCTGCTGGCGCTCGGCTTCGCGCACGCGCTGGACGATGACCTGCTTGGCGGCCTGGGCAGCGATGCGGCCAAAGTCCGGGTTCTCGATCTGCTCTTCGATGTAGTCGCCGACCTCGACGCCTTCGGCCTCGTCGACGGCGTCCATCAGGCGGATCTGGCGATCCGGCGATTCCATCACCACGTCATCGGCCACCACTTCCCAGCGGCGGAAGGTTTCGTAGCTGCCATCCTTGTGGTCGATGACCACGCGGGTCAGCACTTCCTCCTCGGGATAGCGCTTCTTCGCTGCCGAGGCCAGGGCGGCCTCGATGGCATCGAAGATCACTTCACGCGGCACGCCCTTCTCGTTGGCGACTGCGTCGACTACCAGCAACAGTTCCTTGCTCATTGGCTCACTCCGCGCGCGGCTTCTTTGCCGCCGGCTCGTTGGAAGAAGAATTCGTGTTCGGCTTCGGACGCTTCGGCGCCGGACCGGTCGGCTTGCTCGGGGCCAGCCCCAGCGCCACCCAGTCGGGCATGATCCGTGCCTTGTCGATGTTGTCGGCCGACACGACCACTTCAGCCTTGTCGACGATGAAGGTGATGGTGCCCGCAGCCTCGTCGATCGCTTCGATGCGGCCCTGCAGGCGACGACGGTTGTCCTGCGGCAGCTTCAGCGTGACCTTGGCCGATTCACCCTGGTGGCGACCGAACTGCTCCAGGTTGAACAGCGGGCGGTCCACGCCCGGCGAGGACACTTCCAGCGTGTAGTTGCCGCTGATCGGGTCTTCGACGTCCAGCTGCGCCGAGACTTCGCGGCTGACCCGCTCGCAGTCGTCGACATTGATGATGCGCTCGGGCTGTTCAGCCAGCGGCACGTCGATGTAAAGGCGCAGGGTCGCACCGCCGGGGGCCGGCAGATACTCAACGCCCAGCAGCTCCAGGCCCAGCGACACAACGGTCGGGGCGAGCAGATTCGCGATGTCGGTTGCCTTGTCGCTCACAGCCTGCCTTGATCTCTATGGTTGGGTGCCGGCCTTGGCCGGCGTGGAAACATGACGCCCCGGAAACGACAAAGGGCCCGTTGGGCCCCTTTTCCGGAAAGACTCCGGTGACTGGATTCCGGTTGCAACCTGCATTGCCTGCCGGTTGCGGCCCTCCTTCCGGGTCCGGACTCCCGCTGGGAGGCCGCCTTCAGGGGTACTGCTAGGCCGCTGATGATAGCGGCTGCACCGCGCTGGTGCAAGGTGCGGACCCGGGGTCAGACCCCTTTTCCACGGGAAAAGGGGTCTGACCCCGATCACGCAGAAACGACGCAGACCCCAAAGAAAAACGCCCTCGAAGCAGCACTTCGAAGGCGATCTCCTTACTTGGTAGCGGGGGCAGGATTTGAACCTGCGACCTTCGGGTTATGAGCCCGACGAGCTGCCAGACTGCTCCACCCCGCATCAGAAGCGGAATTATGAGCGGTTGCTCCAAAAACTGCAAGCTTCCCCTCATTCATCAAATCGGTTGGCGCCGATCCGAAGTTGGTAGCGGGGGCAGGATTTGAACCTGCGACCTTCGGGTTATGAGCCCGACGAGCTGCCAGACTGCTCCACCCCGCACCGGAAGTGTTTGAACTGCTGCCCTGCTCTTTCGAGGAAGGCTACCGCAACGATGTTCTGGCTGAACCGCTGCAGTGACAACTCAGGCTGCGCATATTACACGAATCGCGCAGCTTTGTGTCAACTTTTATGCAAGATGCGCAAATGCCTGCTGGCACCAGACCATGATCGGGTTCCAGGCCAGGCCCAAGGCCAGCAGCGCCAGGGCATTGACACCCAGCACCACACCCAGCACGCGGTCGTTGTTGCGCGGCATGGCCTCGCCCACCGGCTCATCGAAGTACATGACCTTGATGACGCGCAGGTAGTAGAAGCAGCCGACCACGGCGCACAGCACGCCCAGGATGGCCAGCCACAGCAGGCCGCCGTTGACGGCCGCGCCCAGCACCGCCAGCTTGGTCCAGAAGCCCAGGAACGGCGGGATGCCGGCCAGCGACGCCATGATGCACAGCACCAGGCCGGCCATCCACGGGTTGCGGGCATTGAGGCCCTTGAAGTCCTCGATGTTCTCGGCTTCAAAGCCGGCACGCGACAGCGCGATGATCGCGCCGAAGGCGGCGGTCGACATGATGGCGTAGGCCAGTGCGTAGAACAGCGCAGCGGCATAGCCCTGTGCGCCACCACCGGCGATGCCCATCAGCAGGAAGCCGATGTGCGAGACGGTGGAGAACGCCAGCATGCGCTTGAGATTGCTCTGCGCGATGGCCATCAGGTTGCCGATGACCAGCGAGACTGCGGCCAGGCCGGCGATCAGCAGCTGCAGTTCGGTCGACAGCGGACCCACGCCCATTTCCAGCAGGCGGTAGGCCATGCCGAAGGCGGCCAGCTTCGGCGCCGAGCTGATGAACAGTGCGATCGGTGCCGGGGCACCCTGGTACACGTCCGGCAGCCACATGTGGAACGGTGCGGCACCCAGCTTGAAGGCGACGCCGGCGATCATGAACACCGCACCGGTGATCAGCAGCACGCGCTCTTCCGAGTGCGGGATGGCGTCACGGATGACGTCCAGGTGCAGGCTGCCGGTAGCGCCGTAGATCAGCGACATGCCGTACAGCAGCAGGCCAGAGGCCAGCGAGCCGAGCACGATGTACTTCATCGCCGCTTCCGAGGCCAGGCCGTTTTCGCGGTTGCTGGCGACCAGGGCGTAGGAGCACAGCGCCAGCAGTTCCAGGCCCAGGTAGACCATCAGCAGGCTGCCGGCCGACACCAGGATCATCATGCCGGCGGTGCCGAACAGGATCAGCACCGGGATCTCGCCCTGGAACAGGTTGCGGTCACGCAGGTAACGCCAGCCGTAGACCAGGGTCAGGCCGCTGAGCAGCACGATCCCGGTCTTCATCACGTCCGCGGCAGTATCGCGCACGAACATGCCATGGAAGACCTCGCCCTGCCCGCCCACGCCGGTGACCAGCATGAACAGCACCACGGCCAGCGCAGCGAGCGAGAACAGGTGGGTGACGATCTTGTTCCGGTTGCTGACGAACAGGTCGAGGATCATCAGGGCGAAGGCGCTGCCGATCAGCACCAGCTCGGGAGCGAGCGGTGGCAGGTCAGCGGCGGTCAATGGCAGCAGCGGCGAGGTGGTCATCATCAAATCCTGGAATTACAGCAGCTTGCTGGATGCGATCTGCATCGCCAGCTTCGCGATCGAGGGCTCCATCAGGTCGGTCAGCGGCTTGGGATAGATGCCCAGGGCCAGCACGCCGATGGCGAACACGCCCAGCACCAGCCATTCGCGGCCGTTGATGTCCTTCAGTTCGGCAACATGGCTGTTGGCCACTTCACCGAAGAAGATGCGCTTGTACAGCCACAGGGTGTAGGCGGCGCCGATGATCAGGGTGGTGGCCGCGCCCAGCGCGATCCACGGATTGCGCTGGAAGGCCGACAGGATGACCATGAACTCGCCAACGAAACCGCTGGTACCGGGCAGGCCCGCGTTGGCCATGAAGAACAGCATGGCGAAGGTGGCGAACCACGGCATCACGTTGACCACGCCGCCGTAATCGGCGATGCGGCGGCTGTGCATGCGGTCGTACAGCACGCCGACACAGGAGAACATCGCGCCGGAGACGAAGCCGTGCGAGATCATCTGCACCATGGCGCCCTGCAGGCCCAGGCGGGCGGCATCGGCGTTGCCGGCTTCACGGACCAGCCACAGGGCAATGAAGGTGCCCAGGGTGACGAAGCCCATGTGCGCGATCGACGAATAGGCGATCAGCTTCTTCATGTCGTCCTGCACCAGGGCGACCAGGCCAACGTAGATCACTGCGATCAACGACAGCGCAATCACCAGCCAGGCCCATTCCTGCGACGCGTCCGGGACGATCGGCAGGTTGAAGCGCAGGAAGCCATAGCCACCGATCTTCAGGGCGATGGCGGCCAGGATCACCGAACCGGCGGTCGGCGCTTCCACGTGGGCGTCCGGCAGCCAGGTATGGACCGGGAACATCGGCACCTTGACCGCGAAGGCGATCAGGAACGCGAAGAAGATCCAGGTCTGTTCCTTGGCCGACAGTGGCAGTGCATACAGGTCGGCCAGCTGGAAGCTGCCGCCCTTCATGTACAGGTAGATCAGTGCCACCAGCATCAGCACCGAGCCGAGGAAGGTGTACAGGAAGAACTTCAGCGCAGCGTAGATGCGACGCGGGCCGCCCCAGACACCGATGATCAGGAACATCGGGATCAGCATCGCCTCGAAGAACACGTAGAACAGCATCGCGTCCGTCGCCGCGAAGATACCGACCGTGACGCCTTCCAGGATCAGGAAAGCCGCCACGTACTGGTTCACGCGCTTGTCGATGGCGCTCCAGGCGCCGATCAGGGCAAGCACGCTGACCAGGGTAGTCAGCAGGATCAGCGCCACGGCAATGCCGTCCACGCCCAGGTTGTAGCCGATCTTGTACGCCGGGATCCAGGCATGGGTCTCGACGAACTGCAGACCGTCGATGCCCGCGTTGTAGCCGCTCAGCAGCGAGAGGCTCGCCACGAACGTCAGCACCGCTACGCCCAGCGACGCCCAGCGGGCGGTCTGCGCATCACGGATCGCAAGGATCAGGGCGCCACCGATGATCGGCAGCCAGATGAGGACACTGAGTAGAGGCCAGTTCGACACGTCTTCTTATTCCGTACAGGTCATCAACGCAGGTAATGCATCAGCACGCCCAGCAGGGCAATCAGGCCGATGATCATCGCGAAGGCGTAGTGATAGAGGAAACCGGATTGGGTACGACGCAGCACGCCGGCTGCAACGTCCACAACACGTGCCGAGAGATTGACCACGCCGTCGACGATGTTGCTGTCGATCCAGCGCGAGACCTTGCCCAGCTTGACGCTGCCACCGGCAAAGCCATCGATCCACAGCTTGTCGAAGCCGTACTTGTTTTCCAGCACCGACACCAGCGGAGCGAAGGTCTTGCGCGCCTTGCCCGACAGGTCCGGCTTCCACAGGTAGAACAGTGCGGCCAGCAGGAAGCCCGCAACGGTCAGCATGAACGCCGGAGCCATCATGCCGTGCAGCGCGAAGGCGACCGGGCCGTGGAACTCCTCACCCAGGAAGCCGATGGTGTTCTTGGCCGGATCGTAGAAGTCGACGATTCCGGTGAAGAACGTATGCGCCTGGCCCTTGATGGCATCGTGGGCATGGTGGCCGGCCCAGTCGGTGCCGTACAGCATCGGGCCGATGCTGAAGAAACCGATGGCGATCGACGGGATGGCCAGCAGGATCAGCGGCAGGGTCACCACCCACGGGGTTTCGTGCGGCTCATGCGGACCGTGGCCATGGCCGTGGTCATCGTGATGCGCATCGCCGTGGTGGGCGTCGGCGGCGTGGTGAGCGTCATGGCCGTGACCATGATCGTCATGATGCACGTCGCGGAAACGCTCCTTGCCGTGGAAGGTCAGGAACAGCAGGCGGAAGCTGTAGAAGCTGGTGACGATCACGCCACCCAGCACTGCCCAGTAGCCGTAGGTGGCCACCCAGTTGTCGGACAGGTGCGCGTGCAGCTCGGCGGCCTCGATGATGGTGTCCTTCGAGTAGAAGCCGGAGAAGAACGGCGTACCCACCAGTGCCAGCGTACCGATCCACATGGTGATGAAGGTGATCGGCATGTACTTGCGAAGGCCACCCATCTTGCGCATGTCCTGCTCGTGGTGCATGGCAATGATGACCGAGCCGGCACCCAGGAACAGCAGCGCCTTGAAGAAGGCGTGGGTCATCAGGTGGAACACGGCTGCCGAGTAGGCCGACACGCCCAGTGCAACCGTCATGTAGCCCAGCTGCGACAGCGTGGAGTACGCGACGACGCGCTTGATGTCGTTCTGCACGATACCGATCAGGCCGGTGAAGAACGCGGTGGTGGCACCGATGAACAGCACGAAGTTCAGCGCGGTCTGCGACAGCTCGAACAGCGGCGACATGCGGGTGACCATGAAGATACCGGCGGTCACCATCGTCGCGGCGTGGATCAGTGCCGAGATCGGGGTCGGGCCTTCCATCGAGTCGGGCAGCCACACGTGCAGCGGGACCTGGGCCGACTTACCCATGGCACCAATGAACAGGCAGATGCAGATGACGGTAGCGATCGACCAGATCACCGGCTCGTTGAGCAGCTGCATGCCCAGGATCGTGCCGTCCCAGATCTGCAGCTGGGCGCGCGGATCAGCCAGCATGCCGGCCTGCGAGAACACCTGCGAGTAGTCCAGGGTGCCGAACACCCACAGCACGCCGGCGATGCCGAGCAGGAAGCCGAAGTCACCGACGCGGTTGACCAGGAACGCCTTCATGTTGGCGAAGATCGCGGTCGGGCGCTTGAACCAGAAGCCGATCAGCAGGTACGACACCAGGCCCACCGCTTCCCAGCCGAAGAACAGCTGCAGGAAGTTGTTGCTCATCACCAGGGTGAGCATCGAGAAGGTGAACAGCGAGATGTAGCTGAAGAACCGCTGGTAGCCCGGATCGTCCTGCATGTAGCCGATCGTGTAGATGTGGACCAGCAGCGACACGAAGGTCACCACCACCATCATCATCGCGGTCAGCTTGTCGACCATGAAGCCGACGTGGGCCGAGTACTGGCCGACTTCGAAGAACGTGTAGATGTTCTGGTTGAACGGCTGTGCGCCGCCCCACAGCAGCTGGTAGAGCGTGTACATCGACAGGCTGCAGGCCACCGCGACGCCGAGGATGGTGATGGTCTGCGCGCCGAAGCGCTTGACCTGGCGACCGAACAGGCCGGCGATGATGCTGCCGAACAGCGGCGCAAGCACCACTGCGATCAACAGACTCTTGGAGAGAGTGATTTCCATCTGTGGATCAGCCCTTCAACGAATCGACTTCGCCGACATTGATCGTGCGGCGGGTACGGAACAGGGTCACCAGGATCGCCAGGCCGATGGCGGCTTCCGCGGCGGCGACGGTCAGGATGAAGAACACGAACAGCTGGCCGGACGGATCGCCCAGCTGGCGCGAGAAGCCGACGAAGTTGATGTTCACCGACAGCAGCATCAGTTCGATCGACATCAGCAGGACGATGACGTTCTTCCGGTTGAGGAAGATGCCGGCCAGGCTGATGGCGAACAGCACCGCGCCAAGCGCAAGGATGTGGCCAAGGGTAATCACGGCTGGGTCTCCTCGCCGGTGGCCGGCTTGCTGTTGCTGTGCACGACCGGTGCTTCGGCACCCATCTTGACCATGCGCAGGCGCTGGCCGGCCTTGACCATGGTCTGCTCGCCCGGGTTCTGGCTCTTGACGCCGGTACGGCGGCGCAGGGTCAACATCACGGCGGCAACCACGGCCACGGTCAGGATGACGGCGGCGAACTCGAACGGCAGCAGGTACTCGGTGAACAGCGTGCGTGCCAGCCAGGTGATGTTGGAACTGTCGGCGGCGACCGCAGCGGCGTTGTCGGCCGGGAACGGCGTGACCGAGCGTGCCTTGACGCCGATCAGGATCAGCATCTGCGCCAGCATCGCCACCGCCACAATGAGGCCGACCGGCAGGTAGCGCACCCAGCCCTCACGCAGCTTGGTGGGGTCGATGTCCAGCATCATCACCACGAACAGGAACAGCACCATCACCGCGCCAACGTAGACCAGCACCAGCGCCACGCCGAGGAACTCGGCGCCCACCAGCAGCCACACGCAGGCAATGGAGAAGAAGGTCAGCACCAGGCAGAGCACGGCGTGAACCGGGTTGCGCACGCTGATCACCGCACCGGCCGAAACCGTTGCCGCGATGGCGAACACCCAGAAAGCGATATTTACCCAATCCATCTCTCGACCTCAGCGGTAAGCGGCATCGGCGGCACGACGCTCGGCGATCTCGGACTCGAGACGGTCGCCAAGGGCCAGCAGCTGCGGCTTGGTAACGATGTTTTCGCCACGGTTCTCGAAGTGGTACTCGAGGATGTGGGTTTCGACGATCGAGTCCACCGGGCAGCTTTCTTCGCAGAAGCCGCAGAAGATGCACTTGAACAGGTCGATGTCGTAGCGGGTGGTGCGGCGGGTGCCGTCCTCGCGCTTGGCCGAGTCGATGGTGATGGCCAGCGCCGGGCACACCGCTTCACACAGCTTGCAGGCAATGCAGCGCTCTTCGCCGTTGGGATAACGGCGCAGGGCGTGCAGGCCACGGAAGCGCGGCGACTGCGGGAACTTCTCCATCGGGTACATCATCGTGTACTTCGGCTTGAAGCTGTACTTCAGCGTCAGCCAGAGGCCGGCCAGCAGTTCGAGCAGCAGCAGGCTCTTGAAGTAATGGGTAATCCTGTTCATCACTTAGACGCCCTTTTGAATCACGCCGAAGAACACCATGACGGCGGTAACCGCGATCCACAGAATGGCCAGCGGGATGAAGACCTTCCAGCCCAGGCGCATGATCTGGTCATAGCGGAAGCGCGGGAAGCTGGCACGGAACCAGATGTAGGCACTGGCGAAGAAGAACACCTTGACGAACAACCACGGTGCACCGCCCTTCCAGATCCAGTCGACCAGCGGCGAGACATTGCCGAAGTCGACCCAGCCCTGGACCGGGCTCAGCCAGCCGCCGAGGAAGAAGATCGAGATCAGGAAGCTGATCAGGATCATGTTTGCGTATTCGGCCAGGAAGAACAGGGCGAAGGCGCCGCCGGAGTACTCGACCATGTGGCCGGCAACGATTTCCGACTCGCCTTCCACCACGTCGAACGGCGCACGGTTGGTTTCAGCCACGCCCGACACCCAGTAGATGACGAACAGCGGGAACAGCGGCAGCAGGAACCAGTCGAAGAAACCGGAGCTGCCGGCCTGCGCAGCGACGATGTTGCTCAGGTTCAGGCTGCCCGAGGCGATCATCACGCCGACCAGGGCGAAGCCCATGGCGATTTCGTAGCTGATCATCTGCGCCGAGGCGCGCATGGCGCCCAGGAACGCGTACTTCGAGTTGGACGCCCAACCGGCCAGGATGATGCCGTAGATGCCCAGCGAGGTCATCGCCAGCAGATACAGCAGGCCGGCGTTGGCGTTGGACAGCACGATCTGCGAATCGAAGGGCACCACCGACCAGGCCGCGAAGGCCGGCGCCAGGGTGATCAGCGGCGCCAGCAGGTAGATCGCCTTGTTGGCGCTGCTCGGCTGGACCACTTCCTTGAACAGGAGCTTGAAGACATCGGCGAAGGCCTGGAAGATGCCCATGCCCACGTACATCGGGCCGTGGCGGACGTGCATCCAGCCGATCAGCTTGCGTTCCCAGACCACGTAGAAGGCCACCGAGATGATCACCGGAACGGCGATCACCAGGATCTTCAGGATGATCCAGATCAGCGCGCCGATGTCACCGAGGCCGAGCAGCCACTGGTGCAGCGGGTCGACCGCGTTCAACAGCAATTCGTTCATGCAGCCACCACCGATACGCGTGCGGCACCCAGCGGCGCGGTCGCGCCGTGGCCCGATTCAATCCAGACCGAACCCGCAGCGACGCGGGCGTCGACCACCACCGGCAGGGTGGCCTTGCCGGCGTCGGTGCCGACCTTGGCCATCTGCCCTTCCTGCAGCTGCAGGCGAGCGGCATCTTCTGCGTTCAGCACGATGCGCGGGGCGTTGTTGAGCGGATGCGACTGCAGTGCCGGCGCGCGACGGACCACCGCATCGGTGCGGTAGATCGCGGCAGTCGAAGCCACTTCCAGGCCTTCACCGGCAACTGCCGGCTGCGCCGAAGCAGCGACGGTGACCGACACCGGGGCCAGGCTGGCACGCAGGCCGGCCAGGTCGGTGAA